>JAPPDF010000100.1:32800-134412 GCA_028875575.1 Acidobacteriota bacterium | reverse complement strand
GCCGCTGCGGAACTGAAGCAAACCACCGGGAAGAGACCCATGAAAGAGGCTGTCATCGTCGCCGCCACCAGGACTCCTGTCGGGAAAGCCAAAAAGGGAGCCCTGAGACATACCCGACCCGACGACCTGGCTGCCGTCGCCATCTCGGAAGCGGTCCGGCGCGCCCCCGGACTGAAGACCGGCGAAATCGAAGACCTCATCCTGGGGTGCGCCATGCCGGAGGCGGAGCAGGGAATGAACGTGGCCCGTATCGCGGGATTGAGGGCCGGTCTTCCGGTCGAAGTCCCGGCTGTCACGGTCAATCGCTTCTGCGCCTCGGGCCTCCAGTCCATCGCCTTCGCCGCCGAGAGAATCCGATGCGGCTCGGCCGAGATCATCGTGGCGGGCGGAACGGAAAGCATGAGCCTGATCCCCATGGCCGGCCGGCATTTCTCGCCCAATCCCGAGTTGGTGGATTCCTACCCGGACGTCTACCTCAACATGGGATTGACGGCGGAAAACCTGGCCCGCAAGTACGACATCTCGCGCCAACAGCAGGACCGCTTTGCCCTCCAAAGCCACCGCAAAGCGCTCCAGGCCATGCAGGACGGACACTTTAAGGATGAAATCGTTGCGTTGGAGCTGACCGCGGATGGACTTGGCCGTGCCGCATCCGATTCTCTCGAGGGCCAAGGCAACGGGCAGGGGAAGAGAGAGACAGTCCGCACCCGTTTTGATGAGGACGAGGGCCCACGAAAGGACACCAGCCTCGAAGCCCTGGCTCAACTGAAGCCCTCCTTTCACGCCAGGGGTTCCCTGACTGCCGGAAACTCCTCGCCCATGAGTGACGGCGCTGCCGCAGTGGTGCTGTCGTCTCGCGAGAGGGCCAGGGATCGGGACTGGAAAATTCTGGGAAGGTTCGTTTCCTTCGCCACTGCCGGAGTGCCTCCCGAGGAGATGGGTCTCGGCCCCGTCCAGGCCATTCCCAGGGCACTGAAGCAGGCGGGCCTCGATCTCCGGCAGGTGGGTCTGATTGAATTGAACGAAGCCTTTGCCGCTCAAGCGCTGGCGGTCATTCGCCAATCCGGCCTGGACCCCGACCGGGTCAACGTCAACGGAGGTGCGATCGCCCTCGGCCATCCCCTGGGCTGCACAGGCACCAAGCTGACGGCAACCCTGCTTGGCGAGATGCGGCGGCGACAGGTTCGGTTCGGAATGGTCACCCTATGCGTCGGAGGCGGAATGGGCGCCGCGGCAATCCTGGAGCTGGTCGATTGACCGGCACGAACCGGATTTCCGCTACCAACCTGTTTTCGAAATTGGCTTACAGGTGGAGGAGACATTCGAGTAGAAACCAAAACAGGTGGTGGCGGATGCGGGTTATTGCAATAAGGCGGACTTGCAGGAGCTGGAAGACAGGGGGTGGACGGCAACGTCACACTGGGGCGTGAGGTGAAACGGGCGGTCGGGGTAGATCCCGGCCGGTATCCGACCAGGAGTCGTATACGGTTCCGTTTGCTTCCACTACACCAACTCGATGTTAACGCGGCGCCCGACCATGGCAGCAGCTCGTTGCAGGCTGCCAAGCGTAATGTCGCTTTCCGGATTGAGCAACCGGTCCACCTGGGTGCGGCTCGTCTTCAGCAGCTTCGCCATCTTGTTCTTGGAAATTTTCTTCTTCCTCATGGCTTCTGCAAGCTGCCATGCGACGACTTCCTTGATTGCCTGCGCCTGCGCTTCCTCGAAGATGCCTTCCTCCTGGAGAAAAGCATCGATGCCGGATCCCATATGCTGCTTGCTCATCGCTCCAATTCCTTTCGACGCCTTCGCGCCGTTGCCAAATCCGAATCCGGTGTTACCCGCGTTTTCTTGATGAACCCGTGCAGAACCACCAAGTGCTTGCGGTAGAGACAAAGCAGCACGCGCGCTGACCGTTTCGTTGGCAGGTCCGTCCGGATTTCCCAGAGGCCGTCTCCCATAGGGCGGCACAACGGCATGCCTGCCGGCCAGTGCCATTGTGCCCGCAGCAGGTCCTTCCCTATCTCGCGACGCTCGACCTCATTCAGCCCCCTCAACCACTGCCTTACGGGTTCGTTCCCCGACCGCGTGCGGTAGAAGACCAGCGGGATTTTCTGTGGCTTTGGTTCATCAGCCATCCCGAACCTTTCAATGTACAGTGAACCATATAAAGTGCATATCTGCAAGCCTTGTCGGCTGCTGACTGAAGAGCCTTGCTTGGGACGTTGTTGAGTTACTGGAGTAACTTGTAAAGACCGCGCAGGAGACGATATTGAATCAGAGCTATTCAGCAGTAGCTGATCGAAGTTATTCCAGTAATTCAACAACGTCCCCTATTCACTCACGATGAGACATATTGTTTTGTGACTGTTGTGCTTTTTGTGGTGAACCCGCCTTTCTCGCCAGATCGCACCTGACTCGGTAGCGTGGGATATTCCTGCCATCAGTCCCTCCGTATTTGACCCCACCTCGGGCAATGTGCTAGGGTGCCGTCTCCATTCAGTGATTCCTTTGCTATCAAGGAGATACAACGTCCATGTCAAATGATATCCAGTGCGACATCAAGGATCCGTCCCTGGCCTCGACCGGCCGGAAGCGGATCGATTGGGCCGGCCGATCCATGCCGGTCGTCCGGCAAATTCGCCGGCGCTTTCTCGAGGAACAACCGCTCAAGGGCATTCGCATTTCGGCCTGCCTGCACGTCACCACCGAAACCGCCAACCTGATCATTGCCCTACGGGACGGCGGAGCCGATGTCACCCTGTGTGCCTCCAACCCGCTGAGCACCCAGGATGACGTGGCTGCCTCCCTGGTCGAAGACCATGGGATATCGGTCTACGCCATCAAGGGCGAGGACAATCCGACCTATTATTCCCACATCACCGCAGCCCTGGATCGACGCCCCCAAATCACCATGGACGACGGCGCCGATCTGGTCTCCACCATACACTCGGACCGCCGGGAACTCCTGCAGGAAATTATTGGAGGGACCGAGGAGACCACCACGGGTGTCATTCGATTGCGCAGCATGGCCAACGACGGCGTGCTGGAGTTTCCCATCGTCTCTGTGAACGACGCCGACACCAAGCATCTGTTCGACAATCGTTACGGCACCGGGCAGTCCACCCTGGACGGGATCATCCGCGCCACCAACCTGTTGCTGGCGGGACTCAACGTGGTGGTGGCCGGATACGGATGGTGCGGACGAGGGGTGGCCAGTCGGGCCAGGGGGTTGGGAGCCCAGGTGATCGTGACCGAAGTCGATCCCACCCGAGCCCTGGAAGCGGTCATGGACGGCTTTCAGGTGATGCCCATGCTGGAGGCCGCTGAAATCGGCGATATCTTCATCACCGTCACCGGAAACAAGACGGTCATCGCAGGATCCCACTTCCAAAAGATGAAGGACGGGGCCGTGGTCTGCAACTCCGGTCACTTCAACGTCGAGATCGATATACCGGCGCTGGAATCGCTTAGCCGCGGCACGGAAACCGCCCGGGAGTTCGTGGAACAGTACAATCTGAAAGACGGTCGAAAGATCTTTCTGCTGGGGGAGGGACGCTTGATCAACCTCTCCAGCGCCGAAGGCCACCCGGCCTCGGTCATGGACATGAGTTTCGCCAATCAAGCGCTGTCGGCGGAATACCTGACCAAAAACTTCAGAAACCTGCCCAAGGACGTGGTTCCGGTTCCTCCCGAAATCGATCGGGAAATCGCACGGCTCAAGCTTCAATCCATGGGCTGCCGCATCGACGATCTAAGCGCCGAGCAGGAGAAATACCTCGCCTCCTGGTCGGAGGGAACTTGACCCGCGCTTCTCACCAAGGGCAGGGCGTATCGGTTGTCAATCCACGGAGGCATCGGAAGGACAAAAAGATATCCACGAAGGGGCACGAAGGACGACGAAGGTACACGAAGAAAGTGTATCTTGCGACTTTCTAAACTGGCCAGGTCATTGTGTCGCCGAAAGTGATGTCCTGCCTTTTTCAATATCGGGTGCGACCTGGTGAGCGATGCGGGTTCACCACAAAAAGCACAAAAGTCACAAAACGCGTTGTCTAATTTCGAGTCTTGACGATCCGAAGTTGATTCGCATGGCGTCGCCTTGACCGGCTTTTTTGTTATTTTGTGCCTCTTGTGGCCATTCCCTGCAAAGATCCCCCTGACGAATTTTGCAAACGCCTCGAAGAAGGGCTGGACGAAAAACGAGTTCTCTCGCCACCAAGCAGCGGTAACCGCACTCGAACTCCACAGTGCCGACCCTGGTTCCCGGACTGATCTACACGAATGGACAGGATGAAAAACCCGATCGGCTGCTCCCTCGGCTGCTTAATGAGTCAACGCAATTTAAAAGCCCAACGCTAGGTTCGAACGGTAAAGAGCAGATAGACGCCTCCGGCCCCGAAAACCAGGTTGGGGGCCCAGGCGGCCAGTAGTGGCTCCAGCTTGCCCGCGCTCCCGATCTGTTCGAAGAACCCCTGCAAGACCCAGTAGCTGATTCCGACTACGATGCTGAGGCCGATACCGTAGAGTGAACCTCGCCGGCCCGTCGAAAAAGCAAAGGGAATCGCAATCATGGCCATGGTCAAGCTCACCAGCGGAAAGGACAGCTTGCTGTGCCAGGCGACCTTCAGCCGCACGACGTCGAACCCGCTCCGACCCAGATCCTCAATATAACTCCCCAATTCCTGGTAACTCATTTTGGACGACTGACGCACTTCTTTCTTGAAGTAGTCGGGCCGCTCTCCAATGGACCCGATCAGCTCTCGGTCAAACGTCAGAAACTGGGCCTGCTGGGGCCGGTCATGGCTGAACCCCTGAGCCCAGCCCTCCTCGAACACCCATCCGGACCGATTCCGGTCCCACCCGGCTTTCTCGGCAAAGACCATCCGGGTCACCGCAAGCGTCTGCGGATCGAAGTCAAACACGGAAATTCGATTGAAGACATTGATCTCATCGTCGAAAAAATTGTAGTGGAAGATACGGTTCCGTTCGCCCATCATCCATTTGCGGGTGGGGCGTTTGGTCTGAGGATTGCGCCCCTTGATGACACGCCTCAAATCATCCTGCTTCTGGTTGGCGGATGGGAGGATGTGTTCCTGCAACATGAAGGAACCGGCGCTGAACAAGAGGGCGGCAAGCAAAACCGGAGAAGATAGCCGGTAAAGACTGATTCCAGAGGATTTCATGGCCACGATCTGCGAGGTTCGCGTCAGCAGGCTGAAGCTCACCAGTGCGGCTACCAGGACGCTGAACGGGATCATCTGCACCAGGATGTGGGGAATCAGGAAAAGGAAGTAGTCGAAAACGGTCCAACCGGAAATGCCTTGCTCCACGATGTCACTGAGCAGTTCAAAGAAGGTAAACAGCACGAAGAGCACGACGAAGGCGGAAAGCACCAGAAGGAAAAATTTCAGGAAGCCGCTGAGGATGTACTTGTCCAGGGTCCAACCGGCAGGGAAGTGCATGATGCCGCCCCGTGGACTCCTTTGACTTCGAATGGGAGCGCGGGAACCGACACCGTTCTCGCGCAGTCTGCGGGCAACGCCCCAGAGAGAGTTGACCAGAGGACGAAACAGCCTCCCCCAGGAAAACTGTCTTTCCGCGGTCAGCAAGAGAAACAATCCCAACATCAGAAACACCAGGTTCGCCAACCAGGGACCCAGGAAGGCCGGGATATGACCACTTTCGGCAAAAGCCAGACCCTGGGAAAAAAGGATGAAATAGACCAGGAAGATGATCAGGCTGATGACGAACCCGAAAGACTTGCCGCTCCTCCTGGTGACAACTCCCAGTGGGAGCCCGAGAATGGAAAACACAAAGACCGCCAGGGGAAGCGCCAGTCGACGATTGAACTCAATGACCGCCTTTCTGCGGTGGATGTCGCTGCCGGTCGAGGCCTCGGAGATCAGCTTGCCATAGAGCTCGAGCGAATCCATCTCGGCTATGGTCCTGTCCCTGGGTGCATCGGCGGGGGCACCCATAGCCTTGAAGAGGGGAACCGTAGCTTCCTCGAAGGAAGTGACACGCACGGTGCCTTCTTTTCCCGGCACCACCTCGTAGGTCGCACCCTGTTGAAGATTGAGCTGCAGCTCACGCCGGCCCGGACGGTTGAGCAGTCCACCCTGGCGGGAAAAGGTGGTCTTGGGCCAATTGGCCTCGGTTACCTCAGCCAGAAAAATACCCTTCCAGGAACGCCGGTCGGGGGTCGTATCCATGACGTAGACCACTCGACCGGGAAAACGCTCTTCGAAAACGCCTCTCCGGACGGCGGTGTTGAGCGACTTGAGCGCAATTTCATCCTTGATCAGTGTCAAGCGGTGAGTGGCTCTGGGAGACCACAAGTTGGAATTCAACAGGGCCAGAGAACCCACCACCGCCGAAAAGATCAATACCGGCCACAGCAAGTTTCTGAGACCGATTCCGGAAGATCGCATGGCAGTAATTTCACTGTCGGCGGACAGGCGCCCAAAGCAGATCAGAATGCCCAACAAGACCGACATGGGAATGGAGAAGGTCAGCACCTTGGGCAGGATGCAAAGGAAAAGCAAACCGGCTTCCTGCAGGGTGATGTTCTCCTGAACCAGGGTCTCCATCAGCCGACTGGACACTTCGTTGGTCAACAGGACAGCACTAAATACCAGCGCGCCCAGCCCGAAGGAGCCTGCGATTTCCAGGAATATCGATTGGCGAAGAATTCTCATTGGGCGCCGCCGGCCACTGCTTCCATGCTCATCGGCATGCCTGCCACGTTCGGTTAACCACCGCTACGCCTATTCTAGCCCGCATTTCTCACCAGGGGGCATGATCATGGCGCAGGAATTTTCCCTTCAGCGCGTGCTCGCGACCGAAGAGCGTAGCGGTTTCTACGGTCGAGGGAGCCTGTGCGCGCTGAAGGGAAAAGGACAAGCCAGGGCATGCCCAGCGCCGTCTGTTTCCCGCATGGCCTTTATTGGGAGCCAATCAACCTACTGAAGATTAACTGCTTTTCATCATGCCACCAGAGGCCTGGTGAGGAATGCGGGCTAGCCAAGACAGCTGCTTCGACATGATCTTCACGCTCCGGACTTGTCCCGCCCGGCAGGGAACCGATGTCCACCCAAGCCACCCTGCACACTCGCAGGTTCACGCGGTTTTTATAAAAGTTGACATAAGATACGTTATCGGAAGTTGTGCTCGGAGGCCCGGATGCGCCGATTCTTCCCGAAGCCGTGCCTGAAGGGCCAGCCAATATGGCATGGAACCATTCCAGCGGCGCTCGATATACTACCCATTGCAGGCTCTGTTCCATTCCGCGCTTTCGGGCCGCCTGCCTGTAATCTCTCAATTTTCTCATTGCCATGAATGAAATAGGCCTCGCAAACGTTCTCCTGCTTCTGGGATCAGCCGTGTTGGTCGTAACCGTATTCCGGCGACTGGAGCTTCCAACGGCGCCGGGATACATCCTGGTGGGAATGCTGTTGGGGCCCGCTGTGTTCGGCTTGTTCTCCTCATCCGGCGAAACCGGATTCCTGGCGGAGTTCGGGGTCGTTTTCCTGCTCTTCACACTGGGCCTTGAATTCTCCTTGCCCCGAATGGTCGCCATGCGCTGGCAAATGATCGGCGTTGGAGGCGCCCAGGTTCTGGTGACTACGCTACTTGCTGCAACGGTTGCCTCTTGGGCGGGGCTTCCACTCTCCTCTGCGGTCATTCTGGGCGGCGCGGTGGCCATGTCTTCGACCGTGATCGTGATCAAGCAGCTTCGCGAGCAACTGGAGTTGGACCAGAGCCACGGCCGTTGCGCGGTGGCGACTCTCCTGTTTCAGGATATGGTCGTCATTGCCTTTCTCATGCTGATCTCGTTGGCTGCCCAAGGCGATCGGCTGCCGCCCGTCCAGATTCTATTGGCACTGGGTGAAGCCGTTGCAGCGCTGGTCATCGTCCTGGTGGCCGGCCATCGCTTGCTGCGGCCACTCTTTCACGAGGTCGCCCACAGGCGCAGCCCCGAGCTCTTTACCTTGACCCTGTTGCTGATTGTACTGGGCGCGGCATGGTTCATGCACGCCGTCGGCATGTCGCTTGCCGTAGGTGGTTTCCTTGCCGGCCTGATGCTTTCGGAGACCGAATACCGGCACCAGGTTGAAGCCGACATTCGGCCCTTTCGGGACGTCCTGCTGGGACTGTTTTTCATCGTCATCGGCACCCGGCTGGATTTTCTGGTGCTGGCCGACCAGATCGCCTCGGTGGGCTTGACGGTGTTGGCTCTAATAGTTGGTAAGGGAGTGATTATATGTATTTTATCTCGTTTTTCCCTTGGCGGTTGGCATGCCTCGCTTCGGGCCGGGCTGGTTCTGGCCCAGGGAGGCGAATTCGGCATCGCTCTGCTGGCGCTGGCATTACAGGAGAACGTGCTGGACCCGGGTGTCGCCCAGTTGCTGCTGGCGGGCATCGTCGCCAGCATGGTCCTGAGCTCAATGCTGATTCGCCATAATCGGACCCTTGCGGGATGGCTGATTTCCGGAGAAGATCCCGAGGCCCATCAGTTGGCTCTTCAGCAAGCTGCCACCAAGGCAGTAGCCAAGCGGCGGCACGTCATCATCTGCGGCTACGGCAGGGTGGGCCAGAACCTGGCCCGAATTCTCGAGCAGGAGGGCTTCGAATATATTGCACTGGATCTGGATGCCTACCGTGTACGGACCGCCAGGCAGGCCGGCGATCCGGTCAACTTCGGGGATGCGTCTCAACGCGATGTCCTGGAAAGCGTCGGCCTCGCCAATGCCAGCGTGGTTGTCATCAGCTTCTCCGACAGCCTGGGCGCCCTCAAAGTCGTCCGGACGGCAAAAGAGCTACGCCCGGACGTGCCCATTCTGGTTCGCACGCGCGACGATACGGAACTGAACAGCCTTCAGACTGCCGGGGCCACCGAAATCGTCCCGGACTCCCTGGAAGCCGCGCTCATGCTGGCTTCTCACCTCTTGCTCCTTCTGGACATGCCCATCTCTCGAATTGTGCACAAGGTGGCCAGAATCAGGGGCCACCGCTACCGCATGCTCCGCAGCGTCTTTCCCAGGGAAGACGCCCAGGTGCTGGACGAGTCCCATGCATTCCGGGAGCAATTGCAGGCGCTGACCCTTCCTGAAGGAGCCGCCGCAGTGGGTCGTTCCCTGGCCGAACTGCGTCTTCCCGACGAGGGAATTCTGGTCACCGCAATTCGACGGCAAGGGATCGTCGGACGACAACCGAACGCCGACACCGTGTTGAAGCAAGACGATGTGCTGGTGCTTTACGGCACCCCGGAATCGTTGGAGCATGCAGAAACCCTGCTGCTCAGCGGCTGAGTTGCCGGGTTGACCGCCGCCTGCCTTGCCTCGCGGATCATTCAAAGGAAAACAGCCCATCGATTTTGAAGACGAACCACGCATGAGCACCAATAAACGGATTGATGCGTTGAGCCTTTTGCAAGATTCGGCAGCGGGACGCTTACCAGGATTGGCCACAAGAGGCACAAAAACAAATTGTGACTCTTGTGCTTTTTGTGGTTGGAAAGGTTGATCTGAATTCGTGTCTATTGGTGTTCATTTGTGGTTCATCTTGACTAACGATTGACCGATTTTTCTCGAATGATTCGCACCGTAGGGTGGTGACACGGCTATCCACCAGTCACTGTGATAGGCTAATCGACCAAGCCGGAATGAGGAGTGGAAGTGGAACTCAGAAGACTGGGCAAAACCGACATGGAGGTCAGTATCCTCGGTTTCGGGGGCGCCGAAATCGGTTTGGAAAGTCCGGGGGCATCGCTGGAGACGGTGACACGCCTGCTCAACGCTGCTTTGGACGAGGGATTGAACCTGATCGACACCGGCGAGTGCTACGGGTCCAGCGAGGAGCTCATAGGGCGGTCCGTTTCGGGACGCCGCCAGGATTACTACCTGTTCACCAAGTGCGGCCATCCGAATGGACTGCCGGGGGAGGACTGGCGGCAGGACTCGCTGCTGCGGAGCATCCAACGCAGCTTGCGGCGACTGCGGACCGACTGCCTGGACCTGGTCCAACTGCACAGTTGTTCGGAAGACGCTCTGCTCGAGGGAACGGTGATCGAAGCCCTGCAGCGTGCACGGGAACGGGGCTATTGCCGCTACATCGGTTACAGCGGCGACAGCCGGGCCGCCTATTACGCGGCGCAATGCCAGGCCTTCGATTGCCTGCAGATTTCCATCAGCATTGCCGATCAGGAAGCGCTGGATCTGGCGCTTCCCCTGGCCCATGAACAACACCTGGGCGTGATCGCCAAGCGCCCGCTGGCCAATGCTGCCTGGAGAACCGGAAGGCAGCCCGCCAATTCCTACCACCACACCTATTGGGATCGCCTCCAGCGGTTGAACTATCCCTTCGTCAAGGACGAACTGGAGACTTCGATTTCGACGGCGCTGCGTTTCACCTTGAGCGCCCCCGGCGTGCACACGGCCATCGTGGGCACGCTGACGCCAGGGCGGTGGAGACAGAACGCTGCCCTGCTCGAAGCCGGTCCCCTGCCCTCCTCTCAATTCGATGCGATCCGTAAGCGTTGGAGCGAAGTGGCGGAGGCATCCTGGTTCGGACAGACTTGAGGCCAATCCTCCGGTTTCCCCGGCACTATTTCAGCCACGGATTTCATGGGGCTGACCGACCGCGGAGCAGGATTGACAAGCTCAGCCCTTTCAGGCCGCCTGGTCAGGCTTGCCAATAGCCAAAGGGTTCCCATCACTCCTTATCGAATCGGTTTAACACATGACCTTCAAGTTATTGATGGCTTGAAATTATTCTTCACAAGGAACGAACCGGCGAGATATTTCGGAGCGGCTCGTCCTTAACCAAAGGAGGCAGGATGCGACTCAAGGACAAAGTAGCTGTAGTGACCGGAGCCTCCGGTGGCCTGGGAGCCGGCATCTGCGAGGCTTTCGCCTCGGAAGGCGCCGACTGCGTGGTGGTCTATCACAGCGACCGGGCGGAAGCGGAGAAAACAGCGGCCAAGGTAGCTGGCCTGGGGCGCCGGGCCGAGGTCTTGAGAACCGATGTCTCGGATGAAGCCCAGGTCAAAAAGCTGTTCGCAACCACCCGCGACCGTTTCGGGCACCTGGATATTCTGGTCGCCAACGCGGGAATCGGAGTCGCCAGACCCCTGCTCGATTCCACCCTCGACGACTTTGAGCGGGTCATTCGGACCAATTTGATCGGCACCTATCTGACGGTCAGAGAAGGAGCCCGCCTCATGACCGGGCGAGGGCGCGGAAAGATCGTGACCATGTCTTCCGTCCATGGACTCGGAGGCACACATCAGGGGTCGCTTTACGAAGCCACCAAGGCCGGCATCATCAACTTTACCCGGGGAGCCGCCTTTGATTTGTCCGAATGGAATATCCAGATCAACTGCATTGCTCCGGGAGCCGTCCCGGTTCCCAAGGACCCTCCGCCTGCCGCGGACTCGGCACTCTACAAGGCCTGGATGCAGTACACACCTCTGGGCCGATTCGGGACACCTCACGACGTCGCCAGGACGGCAGTGTTCCTGGCCAGTCCCGATACCGACTGGATCACCGGCCAGGTGATTTCAGTCGACGGCGGTATTACGGCCGGCCCGCTGATTCCCTCTTTCAACCACTATGGACCCAAACCCAAAATGGAGTGACCGATATGCGCGCCTGGAAAAAACTGGTTACCGTGGAGGACTGGTGGGCCGTCTGGATCGGATTCCTGGTTTTGGGAGCAGTGTTTCTGGGTGTGGTTTCGGCGGTTCCCAAAATTCCCAAGTGGCAGACCCTCGATGAAGTCCTGGCGGCGGTACCCGGGGTGCCGTTGCTGCTCCTGATGATTGGGCTTGGAGGGTTGTCCGTGCTGGCTATGGGCGCCATCCAGCGGCAGGCCGGTCGTTTCGCGGTCGGATTCCCTGTTCTGTTCTGCCTGGCCCTGCTCAGTTTTCTCGTTGCCGGGAATCGCAGCCTGGCGGCTTACGGCCTGAGTTATGCCCTGTGGGCTCTACTGATCGGACTGGCCTGGAGCAACCTGCTGGGAGTCCCTTCATGGCTGAAACCCTCGGTGCGTTCGGAGCTATTCATCAAGACCGGCCTGGTGATCCTGGGGGCCGAGATCATATTTGGCAACATCCTCACTCTTGGCCGGTACGGCGTCCTCGTAGCCTGGGGAGTCACACCGGTTGTTCTGGTCTCCATGTTCTGGTTTGGTTACCGGCGGCTTAAACTGGCGCCGTCCTTCGCCGTCACCATCGCCGCGGCTACATCCGTCTGCGGGGTCTCCGCGGCCATCGCCGCGGCCAGCGCCAGCAAGGCCAAGAAGGAGGAACTGACACTGGCCGTGGCCATGACCCTGATCTTCACGGTGCTGATGATGGTCCTCATGCCTCTGGTCTGCCGCTGGATGGAACTGGACATGATTGTAGCCGGCGCCTGGCTGGGAGGGACCATCGACTCCACCGGCGCGGTGGTGGCTGCCGGACAGATGTTGGGAGACCAATCCATGCAGGCGGCTGCGGTGATCAAGATGATTCAAAACGCTTCCATTGGCCTGGTAGCCCTCTTGATCGCCCTCTATTGGGTCACACGAGTGGAGCCAAACGAGGGCCGTCGTCCCGGAGCGATCGAGATCTGGAATCGGTTTCCCAAATTCGTCCTGGGTTTCATTGCAGCCTCCTGCGTGGTTTCGCTCGTGCTGGTCCCCCTGCTGGGAACCGAGTCGGTAGGCCAGTCCCTGCAGGCATCCAAGGCCATTCGTACTTGGCTGTTCTGCCTGGCATTCCTTTGCATAGGACTTGAATCCGACTTTCGTGCGCTGGCGCGGCAAATGGCCGGGGGACGGCCGTTGCTGCTCTACTGGTCGGGTCAGACGCTGAATATCGTACTCACCTTGCTGGCAGCCTGGCTGGCCTTTTCCGGGATCCTTTTTCCGAAAATTGTTTTGGAAATTCCCTAACCCGGCGCCCGCCGACCATAGGAAGCGAAGGAATTGGGCGTCTCCCAGAGCCGGACTTCGGCGACCTGCAGTCCCTGAGAATGCGCATATTCGTAGATAACCTTGGCGATATTTTCGGCAGTGGGGTTGGCGTCCATCAGGTAACAGGGTTGCCGATGCTCGTGAAACACGGCGACCAGCGGGTCCTCCCGATGCAGCAGCATCTTGTGATCCAGTTCGGCATCGATCCAGGTCTTGATGACCTTGTTGATGTCGCCAAAATCGACCACCATGCCCCGATGGTCGAGATGCTTGCTGGCAACCTCTACTTCAACTCTGCCGTTGTGGCCGTGGAGATGCCGACATTTCCCCTCATAGTTGAGCAGGCGATGGCCGTAGCAGAAATCGATGTGTTTAGTGACTCGGTGTAAAATAGACCCTCCTCCCTCTCTAGGCCCAAAGCGGCCGGGCTTCCGACGTTTCCACGATTTTCCGAGCCGATCATAGCAAAATTCCCTGACGACTGCTGCTCGGGATCTTCCCTCCGCCGAGCAGCAAAAGCGGGCAATTCAAAGCGATGGCGCACACTCCTCTGCTGTTGCCGACGGTCGCATTCTGTCTCGGTCTTGCCGCTCATTCCCAGGTCGCCAACTCCGCGACAACCCTATGGGCCGCCGGCGCTCTCACGCTGTGCCTCTCATGGATTCTCTGGGGAAGGAAAAGAGCCTGGAGTTGTTGGATCGTGCTGCTCCTGGCCTTTTGCATGTCTGGAATGGCCTGGAAGGCCATCCACGAACTCCAGTTCGACCGCAACCACCTTCGAGCTCTGGTCCGATCCGGCGCATTGGACCTGGCGGCGCCCTGTCGGGTGAGGGGGCGTTGCGTCCGTGTTTCTGACGGAAGGGCCGGGGCGATCCACCTGGAAGTGGAAGTTCAACATCTGACTAACCGATTCGCCAGCTTTGAGACCCGGGGAAAGATACGCCTACACCTCAACCCCATGGGCGGTTCCCTCGACTCCTCCCCTCTTCCGCAAGCAGGAGACCAGGTAGAGATCCTCGCCTACCTGCGACGACCGGATAATTTCAACAATCCGGGGCAGTTCGACTATCGGTCCTACCTGGAGCTTCGCGGCATCTTTCTGACCGGGAACTTGAAGGACCCACTCCTGCTGACCCGTCTCACACGACAACCGGAATTTTCCTGGAAGGACATTGCCAGCCGAATGCGTCAAGGCTGTATTGGTGCGCTGGATGCCCTGCCGGCATCCGAGCCGGCCAGGGCCGTTCTGAAAGCCGTCCTGCTCGGAGATGACAGTGACCTTGCGGAGGAAACCAGGTCCCGTTTTCGATTGAACGGTCTCTATCACGTACTGGTGGTCTCGGGACTGCATGTGGGCATGATGATTGCCATGGTCTTTGCCCTGCTCAAACAACTCCGGCTTCCGCGCTGGTTGGCCCTGACCTTGACCATGGCGTCGATCGGCCTCTACAACCTCCTGGCCGAGGGACAGATCGCCATTGACCGGGCCTCGATCATGGGTTGCCTGTTTCTGGCCAGCCTCTATTTCGACCGGGACCGCAACCTGCTCCACTCCCTTTGCCTGGCGGCCTGGTGGGTCCTGCTTAAAGATCCCGGATGGTTGGATGACTCCGGTTTCCAACTCTCTTTCTCGGCCGCGCTGGCGATCGCCATGGTGGGACTGCCTATACTGCGCCTCACCACTCAACCCTACGGGAAGGCTCTCAGGTCTTTGGAATCTATCCACCTGGATCGCAATTTTCCCCCTCGCCTGGCCGCTTGGCGGGTCGGCTTGAGACTCCGCAGCTCGAGCCTGGCGGAGTCTTTGGGCATTCCGCAATCGGCCGTTTGTCTCGGTCTGTTGGTCTGGACCTACAAGCTTCTCCTGGGACTCCTGGACATTGTCCTGGTTTCCATTGCCATACAGGCCGTGCTGCTGGTTCCCTTGATGGTCTATTTTCACCGGGTGGTGTTACCGGTCGTATTCCTCAACATGCTGGTCATTCCCCTGGTCGGAATGATCATACCCCTTGGATTTTCATACCTGGCCTGTGCCGGTCTGTTCCCGCAAGCTTCCTGGCCGCTCGGTTGGATATGCGGACTCCTGGCCGAATGCCTCTTGAGCCTCAATCTCACCTTTTCCGAAATCCCCTGGCTCGGGTTTTCCCTGCCCCAGTTTCCCCTGGGCTGGGTGTTGGCCTATTACGGCACCCTGGCCCTGTGTGTGGCCCATGGAGTCCCCCGGTTCTTGAGGCTGTTGGGCAGCTCCATCTGGATCGCCTCGCTGGCGGTCCTGCTGTCGGGCACACCGGGAGTCAAGTCGGAATCGCAGGAGTTGAGCTTGACCTTTCTGGATGTGCGACAGGGAGATTGCCTCCTGGCAAGCTGGCCGAACGGCCCCCACCTTCTGGTCGATGGCGGTGGCAGTTGGTCCGGAACCGGCCACCGATCCCAAGCCAGGGCAACGGCCTTCGATGTTGGAGAACAGGTGGTTGCGCCCTATCTCTGGAACCGTGGAGTTCGATCTCTGGAAGCGACGATCCTGACCCACGCCCACCAGGATCATATGGGGGGCCTGGACTTCATTCTGGACAACTTCGAAGTCAAGGAGTTCTGGCTCGGAAACAGCACCGTTGGACCCGATTTGCGTGATCTGCTCAAGAAAGCAACGGCACGCGGACTCAAAATCAGGGCATTCCAGGCCGGGGACACACTCAATTTCCACGGCTCCCAATTGGAATTCCTCAATCCCGGCTGCGGCCCTTCCGACGAAAACATCAACAACGATTCTCTTGTTCTGAGAATGACCTACGGTCGGCGCTCATTCCTGTTGACCGGTGACATCGAGGAGCCTGTAGAGGAATGCCTCGCAGCCCTTGAGGCCGACCTTCAATCGGACGTATTGAAGGTGGCCCACCATGGAAGCGCGACTTCGACCTCTTCACACTTCCTGAATGAAGTGAATCCGGTAATTGCCGTGATTTCGGCGGGCAAGGTCAATCCGTTTGGCCATCCTCACCCTGAAGTGGTCAGGCGTTTGCAGACCTTCCCCTTGCAACTGCTCCGCACCGACCGACAGGGAGCTGTCACCATCCGCACCGACGGGAACTACCTGCGAACCTCCGCCTTTTCGGAGGAAGGCGGAATTTCGATTCGCTTCAATCAGTAAGGGATTGCGGGCTGAGTGCGCCCAGGCCCCCTGCCAGTCGTGTGCGGCAATGGGAGGCTGGGGGTGTCGGCAATGAAGGTGGCAGCGGCTGATAGCCTGCCCGTCACTCGGTCACAAACTTCACCTCGCTGCCGAACCTGCGGTACTGCTTGAATTGGATGACGTTCCTGGTGTGGAGTCTGGCGGAACGATTCTCCAGCAGGACCTCCGCACGGACCGGAAGCCAGTGCTGCTGTTCCGCGATCTCCACCCGATCGTACTGGGTGGAACCCTCGGAGCGGGTAATGGGAAAAGTTTCGGGGATTCTGTAGGCCCGCTCCTTGATCTGGACGACCTGGAGCGAACCCGGGTCAATCCAGCATCTCCCCCGGTAGGGTGTGACCACGCCGACCTCCGTGGTCCCCTCCCTGAAAATGATGCTTCTCTTGGAGGTGTCCTTGGGCACGCGAAAACCGACACGCACCGTGGGCGAGCCCCGACTGTGGTCGATTCCCTCAAAACGAAATTGGGTGCCGGTTGCCGGGTCGAAGAGGTAGTTCAAGGAGGAGCCGAACTCACCGGTTGAAGTCGTCCCCTTCAGTGATTCCAGCGTGGCATCGGAGGCCGCCGAGCGATTTCCGACCGACACCAGCTTGTAGTGCTCCTGCTTGTCGTAGTAGGTGAGCTCCGCCACAAAGTTGTCCACCCGCACCCAACCGGTTTTTGGAAGCCGGCGAAGATAGCGCTGGGTGATCTGGGTGCAGATGAAATTAGGCAGGTTTTCGGTGTAGGCCATCGCGGTGCTGCGAACCTGTTCCAGGAATTGCGGCCAGGTTTCCCGGTCGGGCAATCCGGACCGCCCAGGCGTGGTGGCCGGCTCGGTTGCGGCTGTCGCCGGGGGAGTTGCTGCCGGTTTCGGGGTCGGCGCCGAACCTGGTGCCGCGGGCTCGGTTGCCGACGGTTCGACAGGAGGAGGGATAAAGACCGGTGGCGGCGGCTCGACTCCCGGCGGCGGTCTCAGGACGGATGCGGGCGGCCCGGTCTGTCGGTGTTCCTCAACTGCCCGGATGATGGCGGGATCGGCCTCGCGAGCTTTCAGTTCCTGCAGAAGGATGTCCTTGACACGAAAGCCGATCCCCCTCTCCCGGATCAACTCCACCACCCGTTGAGGAGTCACCGCTCCAATGCGTGTCGTGGTGACCAGGGCCAGAAGTTCCTCCTGGCTGATCGGACCTTCGGCCGTCAACAGGTTCAGGGGAACTCCGACCAGGATGATCGGCAGCAGGCATCCCAATGCACAACGGGTCGAGCGTGACACGGTAGAAAAAATACTGTTCGCTATGTTTGCAGCAACCTGGTGAGAAGTGCGGCCGGGTGGTTACCTCCCGCGAATGCTGCTGCTGGCGGCGCCACGGCTCTGCTGTGCCGCTGAGCCGGCAGCAACACTGCTGGAGGTGGAAGTTGCTGCCGAAGATCGGTGCACGCTGGTTGTGGCGGGTGTATAGCTCGTGGAGCCGGAGTTGCTGAGGCCGGAACCGCCATATCCTCTGGATGCGTAGACGGGACCGTACGACCGCCAGGTGGGACAATAGTTGCCGTAGGCAAGACCGTAGGGAGACCGCAGAAGGTTGTGGAAGGGAATGAAGGTATACATCCGGGAAAACGGATCAAAGACCCACCCTCCGTTCGACCTCAGGCCATACCTGGACAAGGCCGACCGAGACATCCAGGAGGGGATCTTGGAATTGGCCGCGATCAATGCGACCGCCCGTTTGCGACTCCAGCGATCGATGTCGTCGAAGGGCTCCTTCTCCACCTTGGCATAGCGCAATCGCCTTTTCTCGGAACGGTTCAAATCAAAGACCTTTCCCGACTTCAGCGCTGCGACCTTGGTCTCGCCCCGCATCCATCTCAGTTTGCCGGTATGGACCGTCACCCGAACCTCGCCCGCGGCACCGACTTCAAAGCGATACAAGCCCTTTTTGAGTACTCTCAGATCTCCAGACGGCGTCAGGATATGAAGTCGGTGGACCTTGCGCCGCAGGCTCAGCGACTCCAGGATGGCCGTGCCTCTTTCCAGTGCAAACCGCATGTCTTCGAAACCGGTCGCCACCACCCGAACCCGACTGTTTTCCGCCACCCGCAGGTAGGTTCCCGGGTTGAGCAGCATTTCCACCCGTTGATCCGCTTCCGTCTGCAGCACATCCCCCTCGACGAGCTGATGCCGGGGCAAGACCTGCCGCGCATCGGAGAGTTCCAGATTGCTGACGGTGGGCTTGCCTTCCACGTAGTTGATCATGCCGGACTTGGCCGAGATGAAGTACGCGGACGTTTCGGTCGCGTTCACCGCTCCAGCGTTGGCAAGCAGCAGGACGACGAGCCCAAGGTAGGCTTTTGGTTGCAGCATGGTATCGCTCCTGGGTAACACCTGCGGAATCGACAATGGTTTTTCGTGTCTTTATACCTTCGGATGAGTTCAGTCTAGACCAATATTCCGGGTTAGTAAAGAAACATCGGCTTACCGTCCACATGGCGTACCTTGGGACGATAGTGGTCTCGATCGTACAGCTCATCCACATCCACCCGCTTCAGGCCTTCTCCGATCCGACTGAGGGGCAGGTTGGTATAGCGGCCCTCCCGCATCGCTACCAACCGGCCGAACTGGCGCTTCATGATCAGCGACATGGCCATATTGGCATAATTCAAGGACACCATGAGATCCAGTGAATCGGGGGAACCGCTCCTCATGAGATAAGAAAGTTGCTGATAGATGATGTTTTGCCCCGTAACCCGCTTGAGCGCCCGCCCCGTGGCTGCGCCGATTCCGCCCAGCTTCCTGTGTCCATAGGCATCGGCCCGGCCCGATTCCACCGGGACTTCTCCAACCATCTGAGCACCCTCGGATATGCTGACCATGGCGTAGTTGCTGGGATTGTCGCGCTTGTCCGCCATCAGCAGGCCGGCCAGTCGATCCGGACAGAAGGGAACCTCTGAAATCAGCGCTCGATCGGTGCCCGCCAGGTAGGAGGATATAAGGGAGGTTTCACCGCTGTTTCGACCGAAGAGTTCCACCACCGCAATGCGCTCGTGGGATCCTGCCGAAGTCCTCAACTGATGCAGGAAGTTCACGCTGCGGGTCACCGCCGTAGAGAACCCGATGCAGTAGTCGGTCCCGAAAACATCGTTGTCCATGGTCTTGGGGATGGCCACCACCGGAAAGCCCTCGCGGTGGAGCCTTTCCCCATACCCCAGGGTGTCGTCGCCCCCGATAGGTATCAATGCATCCAGCCTCAGCTTCTCCAGGTTGCTCACAACGTGGGCGGTGCAATCCAGAAAAGGATTCTTCCCTGCCCCTTGCCGGCAGGTGGACTGCAGGAATGGAGGCAACTCGTCAGCCGACACCCTGCCCGGATTGGTTCGGGAGGTGTGGAGGAAGGTGCCCCCGGTTCTGTCGATAGTCCGAACCACCGCGTTATCCAGTTTCACGGTGCAGGCAGCCAGCGAGGACGGGTCCTCGGGATCGAGCATCAGCAATCCCCGCCACCCGCGCCTGATGCCGAGAACCTGCTGACCTTCGACTTCGGCCCGATTGACCACCGCCTTGATGCAGGAATTCAGTCCGGGAACGTCGCCGCCTCCCGTCAGGATTCCGATGCGCATGGTATTCGGTGCCCTAAATCAGTTTCAGTTGGAGTTGATTGCTCTGTCAGGGGCTTAGGCGACCGCCGTCTTTACCCCCGTGCGGCTGCCCTGGCTTCCTCGGAAGTTTCTTCAGAGGGGTGAGAGAGCCGGATCGCCGCCTGGGCCGCGGCCAGGCGGGCAATGGGGACACGAAACGGGGAGCAGCTGACATAGTCCTGCTCCAGTTGATGGCAGAACTCGATGGTGGAGGGATCGCCTCCATGTTCGCCGCAGATCCCGATCTTGATTTCAGCTCGGGTGGCCCTGCCCTTCGCCACGGCAATCTTCATCAACTCTCCAACCCCGGCAACATCGAGGGACTGGAATGGATCCCTGGGATAAATGTCACGCTGCAGGTAGGGCACCAGGAACCGGTCGGCATCATCGCGGCTCAAAGCCAGGGTGGTTTGAGTCAAGTCATTGGTTCCGAAGCTGAAGAAGTCCGCCGAACGCGCAATTTCGTCCGCGGTGAGAGCTCCCCTGGGAACTTCGATCATGGTGCCCACCTGATACTCGATCTCCAGTTTCCGGGAATCCATCACCTGCCGGGCCACTTGACGCACGATGCCGGCCTGATCTTCCAGTTCCTTGACGTTGCCGACCAGCGGAATCATGATCTCCGGCACGGCTTTCTTCCCTCGACTGATTACATTTGCGGCCGCCTCGAAAATCGCCTGCGCCTGCATCCGGGTGATTTCGGGATAGACGATCCCCAGGCGGCAGCCGCGAAATCCAATCATGGGATTGAACTCGTGAAATGAATCCACTTTCGCCTTGACCGCCTCAAAGGAAACACCCATGTCCGAAGCCAATTCCCTTTGGGCCGACGCCTCGTGAGGAAGAAACTCGTGCAGAGGCGGATCAAGGGTTCGGATGGTGACCGGCCTGCCCTCCATCACTTCGAAAATGTGCTCGAAATCCTCCCGTTGGAGGGGCAATAGCCTGGACAAGGCGCGCTCCCGCATTTCCGGGGTCGAAGCCAGAATCATTTCCCGCATCGGGCCGATCTCTCCCTCGCCGAAGAACATGTGCTCGGTTCGGCACAAACCGATCCCTTCTGCCCCGAACGCGATGGAAGCCGCCGCCTGGTCCGCCTGGTCCGCGTTGGCTCGGATTTCAAGGGTACGAACCCGGTCCGCCCATTCCATCAGTTTCCGATATTGCCGGTAAACCCGCGCCTCCTTCCTTTCAGGTAGCTGGTGCAGGAGAACTTGTATGACCTCCGAGTCACGCGCCGCAATGGGCCCCTGGATCACCTCGCCGGTGGTTCCATCCAGCGACAGGAAGTCACCTTCGCGGATAACACGTCCATTGACTCGCATCTGGCGTTGAGAGTAGTCGATGGCCAGGGCGCTGCAGCCGGCAATGCACACCTTGCCCATTTGCCTGGCAACCAGAGCGGCATGGGAGGTCGTGCCTCCCCGAGCCGTCAGGATCCCCTCGGCCGCGTTCATTCCCTTGATATCCTCAGGCGAGGTCTCGATGCGGGTCAGAATGACCCGTTCCCCACGACTCTTCCACTCTTCGGCATCCGGCGCGTTGAAGACGACTCGGCCGACGGCTGCGCCGGGGCCGGCGTTGAGGCCCTTGGCCAGGAAGCGGCCCTGCTCGATGGCTGCCGCTTTCTCCGCCGGATCGAACACCGGCCGCAGGAGCTGGTTCAGTTGATCCGGCTCCACCCGCAAGAGCGCCTCATCAGGAGTGATCAGCCCTTCATCCACCATGTCGACGGCAATCCTGATGGCGGCGAATGCCGTCCGTTTCCCAACCCGACACTGCAACAGGTAGAACGTTCCCTGCTGAATGGTAAACTCGATATCCAGCATGTCCCGGTAGTGCTTCTCCAGGATCCTGCGCGCTCGATCCAACTGCCCGTACAGCTCCGGCCTCTCGCGAGCCAATTCGCCAATGGAGGCGGGGGTTCGGGCTCCCGACACCACGTCTTCCCCCTGAGCGTTTCCAAGATACTCCCCGTAGAGCACGTTTTCACCGGTTGCGGCGTCCCTGGTGAAGGCCACCCCGGAGCCGGAGTCGGATCCCATGTTCCCGAACACCATGGCCTGCACGTTTACGGCCGTTCCCCAACTGGAAGGAATTCCGTTGAGCCTTCGATACTCTTCAGCACGAGGATTCATCCAGGAACCGAAAACGGCTCCGATGGCTCCCCAAAGCTGCTGAAGGGGATCGTCGGGAAAGTCCACTCCCACCCGTTGTCTGATCTCGCGCTTGAAAAGACTCACCAGATCCTGGAGATCGGTCGTGGTGAATTCCGTATCCAGGACCAGTCCGCGCGCTTCCTTCTTCGCCTCGATCATGCGTTCGAAGGGATCGACCTCATCCTTTCGGGTCGGCTTCATCCCAAGTACGACGCTTCCGTACATTTGCACGAATCGGCGATAGGAATCCCAGGCAAACCTCGCATTGCCTGTGCGCAGGGCCAGTCCCTCCACCGTGCTGTCGTTCAATCCCAGGTTCAGCACCGTGTCCATCATGCCGGGCATCGAGGCCCGGGCCCCCGAGCGCACCGAAACCAGCAGGGGATTTTGGGCATCGCCGAACCGCATTTCCATAAGCGCCTCCATTTTGTGGAGCGCCCGGGAAACCCGTTCAGACAGACCGACGGGATATTGCTCCTTTTCCCTGTAATAATAGGAGCAGACATCGGTGGAAATGGTGAAGCCGGGGGGAACCGGCAAACCCAGGTTGGTCATCTCCGCCAGATTGGCTCCCTTGCCGCCCAGCAGGTCCTTCATGTCGGCCCGCCCATCGGCCATGCCGTCGCCAAAAAAGTAAACCGACTTTTCAGCCATTGTCACTCTCCGATTCAACTCGCCAGGACTCCAGCCCGCATTTCTCACCAGGCCGCTGGTGGCATGACGAAAGGTAGTTTATCTATCAGCACCTTGATTGGCTCAATGTAAGGGGCTTGCGGGTAACAGACGGCGCTGGGCACGCCCTGGCTGGTCTTTTTCCCTTCAGCGCGCACATGCTCCCTCGACCGTAGTGACCGCTACGCTCTTCGGTCGCGAGCACGCGCTGAAGGAAAAAATCCTGCGCCATGATCATGCCCCCTGGTGAGAAATGCGGGCCAGTCCTGTTCCCTCTCGAAACATGTCATGTCGACGCGCCGACATCGGCCCGTCAGGTCGTCACCATCTCGGAAACATCAGCCACCCTCAGAAACGTCTGAAGGAGAAATGCCAGCAGGGCGAGACGATTCCTCCGCACCCGCGGATCCTCATCCATCACCAGCACCCGGTCAAAGAAGGAGTCCACCGCGGGCCTCAGCGAGGCCATCATTCCCAGAGCTGCCTCGTGCCGTCCGGCGCCAACAGCCTTGGAAATACCGCGGTCAAGCGAAACGACCTGGGCGTGGAGCAGACCCTCCTCCGGCGTTGTAAACAGCGCCGAATCGATGGCGCAGGCTGCTCGAGGATCCACTTCGGCTTTCAACAGAATGTTCTTGATGCGCTTGAAACTGGTTGCCAGCGACCGGAAATCGGAACTCTCCCGCATGCCGGCGATGGCGCCCAAGCGCTTCCGGCTTTCCACCGGATTATCCCAACACACTTCCAGCACCGCATTGATCTCATCATAGCGAAACCCCTGCTCCCGGAAGAGGAAACGCATCCGGTCCTTCAGGAAGTTCCGAAAAATCAGGGACGTATCCTCCAACGATCGATCGGCGAACCTGCGAACTCCCTCATAGGCCTTGCCCAGCATTCGTTCGCAGGAAAGGTCCAGTTCTTTCTCCAGCAGGATACGGATCAACCCCATGGCCTGGCGGCGCAACCCCAGCGGGTCCCGCGATCCGGTGGGCACCAGGCCCAGGCAGAAAGCTCCCGCCAGTGTATCCAGTTTATCGGCCATGGCGACAATCGCTCCGGCAAGGCCGCGCGGCACACCGTCCTCCGAAGCAACCGGCAGGTAGTGATCGTATATGGCCTCCGACGCTGCCGGCTCCATACCCTGGACACGGCCGTAGAGCCCCCCTACGACTCCCTGCAGATTGCTGAATTCCCGGACCATCTCGGTGGTCAGATCGGTCTTGCACAACTCGGCGGCCTGCTCCACCGGAGCAAGGAGTTCAGGGTGTCGGATACTCTTGACCATAACCTTCGACAAGGCTCTTATCCTTCGAGTCTTATGAAATAGAGTGCCAAGATTTCTCTGATAGGTGATCTTCTTCAGCAGACCGATGCGGTCCTGCAGCGATACCTTGAGGTCAGACTCCCAAAAAAAGGCAGCGTCCGACAGGCGAGCGCTGAGCACGCGCTCATGCCCAGCTTGAATCTGTCGGGAAAAAGCCCCGTCCGAATCCACCACCGCCAGGAATTTGGGGAGCAGTTTCCCCCCGGGGTCCTGGAGCGAAAAGTATTTCTGGTGCTCTCTCATCACCGTGATCAGCACCTCTGCCGGGAGCTTCAGGAACGAGGGGTCAAAGTCCCCGCACACCACGCTGGGATGCTCGCTGAGGTGGGACACGGTCTGCAGCAGTCTTCGGTCCTCGACCAGACGACCGCCCTGCCCAAGCGCCGCTGCCTCCAGATCTGCCTCGATCCTGCTCAACCGTTTCATCGAATCGATTTCGACATCCGAATCTTGAAGTCTCTGCCGGTAATCCGCGAAATCGGTCACCACCGCTGGACGGTTGCCGGCCAGAATCCGGTGCCCGTAGGTACGGTCGCCAGCCCGGACCGAGGCCAGTTGAACGGGCACAACCCGTCCGTCAAAGAGGCAGAGAATCCAGCGAATCGGCCGCAGAAACAGAAACTGGCTCGATTCCCATCTCATGCTCTTGGGCAACTCCAGTCCCTTGATGGCGTTGGGAACCTCCTCCGCCAATATGCCGTCGGCCCCGCGACCGGGGACCTGCTTCCGGTAGGCGAGATAACTGCCCTTTGGGGTCTTGACCCGAGAAAGAGCCTCCACCCCGACCTGGTGCTTGCGGGCAAACCCCAGGGCGGCGGCCGTGGGGTGGCCGTCCCGGTCAAAGGCGATGGCCCAGGGTGGGCCGGTGATTTCCTCGCTCCGGGCCGGCTGGGTGGTAGCCACGCCACGGGCGTGCACAATCAAGCGACGCGGCGTCGAATAGGCTTCGATTTCGTCAAAGCCCAGAGAATGATCGGAGAGAGCCTGTTGAATATTCCGTTTCAATTGCTGCGAGGCCCCCGGCAGGAATCGCGCCGGTATCTCTTCACAGCCAATCTCCAATAAGAACTCTGATACCATGGGTTTAAAGCGGAATGTCTAATTAGAAACTTCAGATTCAGGCAGTCTTCTGGATCCCTATCTGGTTCCGGATTTCTACGGATGGTCTTCGCCGTTCAGATATTGTCGCGCGATGCGGCAGGCGAGGGTGCGCACACGCTGAATCATCTGGGTGCGTTCGGAGACGCTGATGGCGCCCCTGGCATCCAGGATATTGAAGGTGTGGGAGCATTTGAGACAGTAATCGTATGCCGGCAGGATCAATCCCTCTTTGATGAGACGATCCGCCTCCTTTTCGTAATCATTGAACCAGCCGAAGTGCAGGTCGATATCGGCAGATTCGAAATTGTATCGGGAAAACTGGACTTCGTCCGCGTGCCTGAGGTCTCGATATCCCACACTGGCATTCCACTTTAGGTCGAACACGTCCGATATGTGGCTCAGGAACATGGCAATCCGTTCCAACCCATAGGTGAGTTCCACCGAAACCGGGTTCAGCTCCAGTCCCCCGGCCTGCTGGAAATAGGTAAACTGGGTAATCTCCAGCCCATCCAGCAGAACCTGCCAGCCGGCTCCCCAGGCCCCCAGCGTGGGCGATTCCCAATTGTCCTCTTCAAATCGAATATCGTGACCACGCAGGTCAATGCCTATCTTTTCCAGACTCTGCAGATAGAGGGACTGCACCTCGGGCGGGCTGGGCTTCAGAACGACTTGAAGCTGGTGGTGCTTTTGGACCCGGTTGGGATTCTCCCCATATCTGCCGTCTGCAGGACGCCTGCTGGGCTCCAGATAGGCCACTCGATAGGGATCGGGGCCGAGTACCCGGAAGAAGGTCTCGGGGTTCATGGTTCCCGCCCCTTTTTCCACGTCATAGGGCAGATGGATGACACACCCCTGCTCTGCCCAGAACGTCTGCAATTCCATGAACAGTTGTTGGAACCACATGATCTACCGATTCTCGGATTCCCGCCGTAGCAGCGACAGCGAATCGAACTTTCGCTCGAACGCGGCCTGAACCATCTCCTCTGCGACCGCATTGAGCGCTGAAACAGCCTCCAGTGCGACTCGCCCGCCTGCCAGATCCGGCAGAGACTTCTTCACCACCAGACCGGCCAACTCCATAACGTTTCCGCCAACTCGACGTCCTGTCCCTTTCCGGCACTCCCGACAGAAAAACCCAGGGGTATCCCGCTGGGAGTAGGCTCCCGTTCCGGAGCCCAAACCCGCGCCGCAGCCACTGCACGCGGAAAGGCTGGGAAGCAATCCTGCCAGTTTCAAATGCCAGATCTGGAAGTAGACGGAGGCCAGCCGGGACTTGTGACTATCCCCCAGCAACGGTAGCACATGCAGCAGCAGGCGAAACAGAGAATCGTTGGCCTCATGTTCGGGAACCGTTTCCATCAGGAGTTCCAACAAATAGGAGGCACGCAGGTAAGCCTGGTAATCCTGCATTTCCAAGCCATAACCCTTGAGCAACTCCACCTTGTCGATTGATACCAACTCCTGATTACGCCCTTCAAAGGCAACCAGCTCTACCCATGACAAGGGCTCCAGACGACCGGAGAATCGGCTCTTGATCCGACGGCTTCCGCGAGCCACCCCGCGCACCTTGCCGTATTCTCGAGTATAGGCCACCACAATCTTGTCTGTTTCCCTGAGCGGATAGGTCCGCAGGATGATGGCTTCACTACTCAGAATCCCCATCGATTATCCAACCACGATTGGACGTCGACACCAGTCTGGGACACCCCTGTTTCGGCCCTTGTGAGCCGCCCCGTCGTCGCGGAAGGGGGACGGCTTTCCGGAAACGGGTCGCCGGTGGTCCTGCTTCCCGGTGCGCACTCGGCCTCAGGTCCTGAGGCATCGGCCAGACAAGCGCCCCAAAGTATCACAAAATTCCGGGAAACCAAACAGACCCCACAGCCCCTCTGGCGGGGGGCCGATGAGGCTTCGGAGTCGTTGACCGGTCTCATGGTCAATGTTAAGATTCCGCCCTCCCCAACTCCTTCCCACCATCGCCATACGGGACTCCCTCTGTTGGAGGCCTAGTTGCGCGCTCTTCTCCGACTCAACCTGCGGATGAAGTTGATATTGGCAACCGTTGTGCTGGTCGCCTCGGTCCTTCTGCTGGCGATCTCATTGCTGAGTCACCATATGCGCAACGTGATTCGCGACCACACTCGGCAGCGCGGCATCGCCATCGCCCGGATCTTCGCCAGCGGAGCCAACTTGACCCATTTGAAGACCTACAACTACCGCATGCTCCAGGTCAACGCGCAGCTGGCCCGGCGGGAGGGCCAGCTCCTCTATGCCATTGTCTATGACAAGGAAGGCAAGGTGGCTGCCCATTCCGAAGACGCCTCCTTGATCAATACCCATCCGACGGGAGCCGCGGCCCGGCAATCCCTGCAAGCCGAGAAACCACTGTTCCGTCAACTCAATCATCGTTTGGGCGACGGTTCTTCCGAGGTTCCGATTTTCGATTTCACGGTTCCGGTCCTCTCGTCCGAGTCCGGGCTACGTTGGGGCACGGTCCGCCTGGGCTTTTTGACCGATGGCATGAGGCAGAGGGTCAGGGAGATTCAGTTTGTCATTCTAAGGGTCGGTCTGGCGGCGGTTGTAGCGGGAATTCTGGGCGCCCGTGTCCTGGCCAACCGCATCACCGAACCCGTTTCGACCATCGCCGGGGGAGCCTTGAGGGCCTCGGCGGGCGATCTCTCTCACCGGATTCAAGTCAAGACGGGCGATGAGCTGGAGGGATTGGCCAACCACTTCAACGACATGATGGACCGCATCCGGCAGAGTCAGGAGGAGAGAATCAAGACGGAAAAGCTGGCGGCGGTCGGCAACATGGTCAACACCATCGTTCACGACTGTCGAACACCAATTACCGTTATCAAGGGCTTCAGCTCGATTCTGAGTGACCATGACCTGTCGTCCGACAAAAAAGAGGAGTGCCTGGCATTCATCCACTTCGAGATCGAACGCATGGAACGAATGCTGGATGAAATACTGCATTTTTCCAGGGTAAGGAAGACTCGCATGTCGGTGGAAACCTGTAACCTCGATCAGGTTCTGAGAAACTGCTGCATTGAGATCCAGGCCCTGTTTCGAGACAACAAAACCCGTTTTGTGCAGAAACTCGACTGCGATGCCCCGGTTGCCATCGACAAGGACAAATTCAGGAGGGCTCTTCTGAATATCGCGGTCAATGCCAAGGATGCCCTGAAGGGTCGGGGCACCTTCGCTATTCTCAGCCACACACGGGCGGACCAGGCCTGCATCCGGCTCACCGACGATGGAGCCGGCATTCCCCCCCACCTTCAAGCCACTCTCTTCCAGCCCTTCTTCACTCAGGGCAAACACACGGGGTTCGGATTGGGAATGTCCATTACCAGGAAGATCATCGAGGACCACGCGGGCAGTATCGGTGTAGAAAGCCAGGTTGGCCGAGGGACATCCTTCCTGGTCTCGATTCCCCTGGCTGGAACCGCCGTGCAAGAAAACAAAAAACGAACCACCAATGGACACGAATGAACACGAATTTCTTTTGAAGAGAGCCTCTTGCAAAATTCGGCAGCCGGACGTCTACCGGGAATGGCCACAAAAGGCACAAAAACACAAATTGTGCCTTTTGTGCTTTTTGTTGTTAGACAGCATTTTTGACCAGGTCGCACCCAATGTTGAAAAAGGCAGAACCTCGCGTTTGCCGGCAAGATGACCTGCCCCGCTACGATTTTTGCAAAAGGCTCAAGAGAGAAGTGTTCCGAGTCGTCGGTTGCGCGTTGGAAGTTCTGAACAGGCTGGGAAATCCCTTGGCTGCGGCGTCGGTCAATTCACATTGAAAACGCGACACTAAACCCTGGGATGGTGTTCCCGGTAGATCGCCTTCAGGCGTTCCTTCAATACGTGGGTATAGATCTGGGTGGTGGAGATATCGGAGTGACCCAGCATCATCTGAACCGCACGCAGGTCGGCTCCCCGCTGCAACAGGTGGGTTGCAAAGGCATGGCGCAAGGCATGGGGCTTGAGAGACGACCGGATCCCCGCCTCCTTGCCGTAACGCCTGAGCATCTTCCAGAACCCCTGTCGAGTCATCCCCTGCCCTCGGTTGGTCAGGAAGATCATGGGAGAGCCCTTCCCCTTGAGCAAACTCTGTCGGGCATGATGCAGGTACTGCTCCAATGCCTCCTTGGCGGAATCACCCAGCGGAACGGCCCGAAGCTTTTCACCCTTTCCCAGCCAGTGCAGATACATCAGGTCGTAATTCCGGTCGCGATGCAGGTCCCTGACCTGCAAAGAAACCAACTCCGAAACACGCAGACCGGTTGCATAGAGCACTTCCAGCATGGCCTTGTCTCTCAGCAGCATGGCCTTGTCTTTGGGACCTCGGGACTGCTTCCGGTCGGGCTGGGACAGCAATTCCTCCACCTGTTTCAGTGACAGCACCCCTGGCAGCTTCTTCCAGACTTTTGGCGATTCCAGGTTTTCGGAGGGATTATCGAAGCGCTTTCCTTCTAGAACCATCCAGCGGCAAAGCCCACGAACCGCGGACAGATTTCTGGAAACGGAGCGGGCGTCACGCTGAAGTGTCCGGATAAATTCCTGTTGGTCGCTTTCAGTCAGGGATTCCAGAGGGAGTTTCCGCTCTTCCAGAAAGTTTCGGAGTCTGGACAGAATTCTGGAAGTGGAGCGGGCATCGAGTTGAAGCAACTGGATTAAGTCCTGCCGTTGGCTCTTGGTCAGGGATGCCGGCGAGGGTTGCCGCTCTTCCAGAAATCTTCGGAGTGTGGACACAATACTTGAAATAGAGCGACCGATGAACGGTTCTCGCTGAAGTGTCCGGGCAAATTCCTGCAGGTGGCTCTGAGTCAGCGAGTCCAGAGGAAGTTTCCGCTCTTCCAGAAACCTTCGGAGATTTTCCAGATCCGACCTGTAGGCATTCAGGGTGTTTCTGGAGAGTCCTTTTTCGACCGTAAGGTAGTTGATGAATCCTGATATTTCGCTGATCATTGAGGCATGGGTTTCCTTGACGCTACTGTTATCCTAATATAATTTCAGCCGTTGCCGGAAGCTGCCCCGAGCCTGCCCGCCATGACTCTAGCCGAGATTGCCAAGGCTCTGAACTGCGACCTCGAGGGGGACGGCGATCTCCCGATCAGCGGCGTCGCTCCCATTGAAGAAGCCCGGCCCGGCCAGCTGACATTCCTCGCCAATCGAAAGTACCTGAAGCGTCTTGGCTCCACCCGGGCTTCGGCCATCATTGTGTCCAGGGACTTCCCGGCCCTCGCGATCAGCACGCTCCGCTCCGGCAACCCCTATTTGAGTTTCGCCCAATCGATCGATCTGTTTTACAGGCCCCCGCTTCCGCCGCCGGGAATCCATGCCACGGCCGTCATTGCCGACACCGCGGTAATTGGCAGCAACCCCTCGATCGGGCCCTTTGTGATCGTCGACCGGGACGTGATCATCGGGGACAACGCCGTTCTGCACCCTCATGTCGTCATCTATTCCGGGGTTACCATCGGCCACGACTTTACCGCCCACTCCCATGCCTGTGTTCGCGAGAACTGCTCCATCGGCAACGGCGTGACCCTGCAGAATGGCGTCGTCATCGGCGCCGACGGCTATGGCTTCGCCAAGCGGGAGGACGGAAGTTACGCCAAGATCACTCAGTCCGGACCCGTCGTTCTGGAAGATGAGGTCGAGGTTCAAGCCAATGCCACCGTGGACAGGGCGGCCGTTGGCGAGACCCGCATCCGCAAGGGAGCCAAGGTGGACAATCTTGTCCAGGTGGGACACGGCTCCAAGGTGGGGCGCAACACTCTTCTCTGTGCCCAGGTGGGTCTCGCCGGTAGCACCGACGTGGGTGACGACGTAATCTTGACCGGTCAGGTAGGTGTGGCCGGCCATTGCCGAATCGGCGACGGCGCCATCGCAACCGCGCAAACGGGAATCCCCTCCGACGTCGCGCCGGGCAAGTTGGTCTCCGGCTATCCCGCCATCGACAACCGACTATGGTTGAAGTGTTCGGCGATCTTCACCAAGCTGCCGGAAATGAACAAGTCTCTCAGACAACTTCAACGAAAAGTTGAAGACCTGATGAAGTAACTTGCATTCACTTCCCCGGCAGTTGCCCCGATGACCCACGAGTCCCCTCCGCTAGTCAAATCCGCCGGGCTGATCAGCCTTGCGACCATCATCAGCAGGATCCTGGGACTGGTACGCGAAACCATCCTGGCAGCACTGTTCACCCGCTTTCAAACCGACGCCTTCTACGCCGCATTCAGGATCCCCAACCTGTTGAGGGATCTCTTCGCCGAAGGGGCCATGAGTGCGGCTTTCGTGCCCACCTTCACCAAGATCCTCCAGCGCCAGGGTCCCCAGGCCGCCTGGCATCTGGCCTCACTGGTCATCAACTTCCTGGTGATTGTCCTGGGCCTGATCGTCCTGCTGGGAATTTTCAATGCCCCTTGGATCGTGGACATCGTCGTTGGCGGGTTCAAGGACGAACCGGGCAAGTCCGAACTCACCGTCCTGTTGACCCGGATCATGCTTCCCTTCCTGCTGCTGGTGGCCCTGGCTGCCGTCGCCATGGGAATGCTGAACTGTCACGGCAAATTCTTCATTCCGGCTCTGGCGCCGGCCGTTTTCAACCTGGGATCCGTTCTGGTGGCGCTTTCGCTGTACTGGCTGCTGCCGGACTATGGGGTCGATCCGGTGGCGGGAATGGCCATAGGAGTCATTGTCGGCGGGGCTCTACAAGTGGCGGTCCAGCTCCCTTCCCTCTTCAAACTCGGATTCCAGTACAGCCTGGGATTTTCTTTCGACCATCCGGGCCTCAAGAAGATCCTGCTGCTGATGGGTCCGGGAACGTTGGGCCTGGCCGCCACCCAGGTGAACCTTTTGGTAAACACAATCCTGGCAAGCTACCAGCAGCAGGGGGCAATAACCTGGCTCAACTTCGCATTTCGTGTGATGTATCTACCCATCGGCATCTTTGGAGTGGCTATCGCTTCGGCGGCTCTGCCTACCCTTTCCGCCCATGCCACACACCATCGGATCCAGCAGCTTCGCGACACGCTTTCTTCCTCCTTGCGCCTCTCGCTCTTCTTCAACGTTCCGGCATCTCTGGGACTCATCTGCCTCAGCCATCCGGTGGTATCCCTGATCTATGAACGAGGACGATTTACCGCTGCCGACACCCTGGAGACCGGATGGGCGCTCATATACTACGCGCTGGGACTGGCCGCCTACTCGGCGATCAAGCTCATGGTGCCGGCCTTCTATGCGCTCGATAGACCCCGAATCCCGGTTCTCATCAGCGCCGCGACCCTGGCCCTCAGCATCACCGCCAATTTGTTGCTCATCGATAGCATGGGCTACCGGGTGCTGGCGCTGGTCACCTCCCTGGCAGCGCTGCTTAATGCCTTTCTTCTCTATTACTGGTTGCAGAAAACCACCGGAGCCCTGCAAACGGCGAAGATCCTGACCACTCTCCTCAAGGTCCTGGGAGCCTCTCTGGTGATGGCGCTGGGCACGTTCCATCTCTACCGATGGCTGGCAGGCGCCTTTTTGCCGGTCGCCTTTGCCGGGAAGGCCTTGATCCTTGCCCTCTCGGTAACGGCCGGAGTCTCAATCTACGCGCTCTGCTGCAGGCTGATCGGGGTACCGGAACTGGACCAGGTGCTGGAGTCGATCAGGAGACGATTGCAGTCGAAATGAGGTGGGCCGCGGTCAAACCCCGGGGTTCCGAGAGACTCCGGGTTAATGGTTCGGGTTGGGGGCCATCACCACCAGCAGATTGAGGGGTTGCGGCGTATGGTTGGTTACGCCGTGGACGGCTCCGGAAGGAGCCAGCACAATCTCTCCGGCCTCAAGCTCTTTCTCCTCCTCTCCGACCACAAAGGTTCCCCGTCCCTGCAGAACGAAATAAATCTTGTCGGCGCCCTGATGGGTGTGGGGCTTCTGGGATTGCCCGGGCCGCAGGCAATAGAGATCGCAAAAAAGGTTGGCCGTGTCGAAAAGGCTGACCTTCTTCATTTTTTCAGAGGAATATTCCTGTTTTCCGAGTACTTCAATGGATTGCATGTGACGATGCCTCTCGCTGGTTTGGACTCGTTGAATGACAGCGACGGCGCGACCGTGGACCGGCGCCTGCGCCTCCCCCCACAAAGTGAACGACCTCAACTCGATCCCCATTGGCCAGGGCGGTTGCCGCCCAATGCTTCTTTTTGAGGATGTGGAGGTTGTATTCGATCGCCAGACGGTCCGGAACCAAACCCAGTTCCCGGACAAGCTCCTCCACCGTGGTCCCGGCCTTCAGCTGTCGGGTCTCTCCGTTCACAAGAATTTCAACCAGAACCATGGTGTTACTTCCCCTGCCCAGGGAACGGACCGGCTGCGCCGCAGTTCCGCTCCGCCTCAAAATATCGTATCGGGAGGCCTGTTTGGAAGAGGCTATTCATCAGGCTCTGTTTCTGCGTGGTATCAATTTCCCATCTCTGAAGTCCACGACAGCAGCTCCAGGAGCTTGCGATAACAGACTAAGTTATATAGACTAAGTTCAAGGAGTCAGGTCATGCGCACATTCAACATGCACGAAGCCAAGACCCATCTCTCACGTCTCGTCGAGGCTGCCGCTAACGGCGAGCCATTCATTATTGCGCGCGCGGGCAAGCCCGTCGTCAAAGTCGTCGCCGTGGAAGCGCCGAGTGCCGGGACCGCCCGTCGGGTCGGATTCATGGCCGGGAAAATCTCGGCACCCAAGCATTTCGACCGCATGGGTTCCGAAGAGATCGAAGCCCTGTTCGAAGGTGACGGTTGAAACTCCTTCTCGACACACATGTCTTGCTCTGGGCAGCGGGCGCGTCACGTCGATTGCCGGCCGATGGGCGTGCGCTGTTGGAAGATCCGGAGAACGAGGTGGTCTTTAGCGCCGCTTCGCTTTGGGAGGTAGCCATCAAGAGGGGAATCCGGCGAGAGGAGTTCAGCGCCGACCCGCGCCTGCTGCGCCGGGGGTTGCTGGAGAACGATTATGTGGAATTGCCTGTAACCGGCGCTCACGCAGCGGCTGTGGATCTGCTTCCCCCTATACACAAGGACCCGTTCGACCGTATCCTGATCGCGCAGGCCCAAATCGAAGGGCTTACGCTCTTGACGGCGGACGAAGTCGTCGCGCGTTACCCGGGGCCAATCCAGTTGCTTTGACCACCACCAAAATCCCGCACATGGTCAGAGGTCGGCATTGGGCAAACTATCCGGACTTCCTGGCGCAGATGCGGGCCGTGGCCGCCCGCGCGTGGGGGGATTCCGGGTAGTTGCCCTCGGCATAGTCGAGAACTTCCCAATCACCGAAGGCCCTGAGCAGCTCCTTTTCAGCGAGCCGATAGTGGGGTTGATCCTTCTTCGGCCGCTGCGGATCTGTCACAAAGGACTCCATCAGGAGTACGCCGCCAGGCTTGAGGCTGTTCCTGATTTGGGGGAAAAGACGGCGATTCAGATAGAAAAAGCAAAGGACCGCATCGAAACGATTCACCGGCAGCGGAAAATCATCCAGATCGGCAACGATCAGCTCGAGCCTCAAGCCACGGGACAAGGCGGTCTGACGCAGTGCCTTGACAGCACGTTCCGAGATATCGATCCCGAGTACTGAAGCTCCCCGGGCAGCCACGTACAAGGCGTTGCCTCCAAGTCCCATGCCAAGATCAAGCACGCGTCCGCGCGGAATCACCTCGGTCCAACGGCGCAGCCACCGGGCAGGGGGCTGGGGTGGGCGTCGACTCGAAGGCAGTGAGGCGTACCTGGCTTGCCATTTTTCCTGCTCGACCCTGGTCATGACTCAATATCCATGATGTAAAGAAACTGAAGCAGGGATTTCCATTGAACAATTCAAGAAACAGATATTAATCCATCTAGGCGTTTTCTTGGGCTCCTCGCTCGATTCTGGTCGTTTCAAAAATCCGCTTGACAACAAATGCCTCAAGACACTATAGTTACCAGTTAATGGTGGGTATTGACTTGTTAAGTCAACCCTCTCCTCTTTGAAAATGCCCATCCTTCGGGGTGGGCATTTTCTTGTGCCGGCAAGCGCATTCGGCTCGGGCCGACGTAGCTCAGCTGGTAGAGCGGTCGATTCGTAATCGACAGGTCAGCGGTTCAATCCCGCTCGTCGGCTCCATTTTCAGGAACCGTGGCCCGCATTTCCCGTCCGACAACCACGGCGCCGACCTTCAATCCGGCCACGGTCTGGCGGACACTATCCGGGGAGTACTCAGTAGACAGTTTTTGCTGGACATTGCCAACCCCAGGTTGGTACCCTTTTGCGGGGTAACTAAAGGCCTTTGATTCGGTTACGGCCCCTACCAGCCAGCCTCGGTAGTGTGCGGTCTCAATTCCCTCAATCCCGGAGGCGTTGATGTACACAGACCACATGTTTAGAGAGGGTCGGAACCAAAGCTGGTGGCACCAGCTTTCGGGGTCATCCTTTCTCTCCAGTGTAGCCGATTTGACCTGGAAGACTTTCCAGGCCGTCAATCGAAGCCTCCCGGAGGGCCAGCTCCCGACTCCCAGCTGGGCTCCAGGTAAAATGCTCAAGAGCCGCGAACGCTCGGCCCCCACCCTGGGATTCCCCAGGATTACCGACTCCTTGTGTCCGCGCTGCGTGCCCGAGGTTCGCAATGCCATCATCAACGGCGAAGCAGACCTCTCCACCCTGATGTCGGGACACCCGGGTGAAATCAAGGCCCAGATTCTGGAAGAGGGCGGCAAGGTGATCATGCGAAAGGTGTGCGACAAGCACGGGCCTTTCGAAGACGTGCTCTCCACCAGCCCCGAATTTACCCGTCGAATCGAAGGTCTCTTCTTCGGACGGGATTTCCGTTGTTCCGAGGATGACCACGTCCATCGCCATGGAAATTCCAGCATCAAGTTCGGACGCGGCGCCGTGCTGACCGTGGATCTGACCAACCGATGCAACATGATGTGCAATCCCTGCTTCATGGATGCCAATCAGGTCGGTTATGTTCACCAGCCGGAATTCGATGACATCAAGGCCATTCTGGACCGTGCCGTCTCCTACAAGCCGCGGCGCCAGGTGATCATTCTTTTCTCCGGGGGAGAACCGACGCTGTCCCCATACTTCATCGAAGCCGTCGCCTACGCCAAGAAGATCGGATTCTATCGGGTTCTGGCAGCCACCAACGGGATTCGCTTCGCACAGAGCGAGGAGTTCACCCAGCAGGCTCATGAGGCGGGCCTTCACGGAGCCTATCTGCAGTTCGACGGCACCAGCGAAGAAAACAACCGCCACCGCGGTGTCGGCAATCTGTTCGACGTCAAGTTGCAGGCCATCGAGAACATGGCCAAGGTGGGCATGAAGACCACGCTGGTGACCACCATCGTCAACGGTGTCAATAACGATGGAATCGGGTCCATCGTGGATTTTGCCGCCCGTAACGTCGACAAGATTCAAACCATCGCCTTCCAACCCGTATCCTTCACCGGTCGGGATGAAGACGTCGATGACGAAACCCGATACGCGCAACGCTACACCCTGTCTCAGATGACCCAGGATCTCAAGGGCCAGTTATCGGCCGACTGGCAGCCCCTGCGCGACTGGTTTCCCCTGTCGTCCTACAGCGCCTTCACCAGCGTGATGGATCTCCTGCAGGGGGCGGACGCTTCCTGGGGATGGAGCGCCTGCAACTGCCACCCGAACTGCGGCATCTTCAGCCTGCTGGTGGTCAATCGCCGCACCGGCGAATGGACTCCCCTGTTCAAGTTCTTCGACTATGAACAATTCATCCGAGACGTGGCGGTCATTACCGACACTGCTCGCGGCAAGGCCTTCACCGGTGCCCAACTGGCTCTGGCCATTTTGCGCAACTTCAAGGCCGACCTGGCTCCCCGGGGGTTTCCCATCTCGCAAATCGTCAACCTGTTCAAGCCAAGTTCGGCGCGATCGGACAGCGACCGCAACGACCGCATGAAGACCCGCAACGACAAGGACGACTGGCGGGTGCTGTGCGTGGAAGGCATGTGGTTCCAGGATCTGTGGACCTACGATTTCCGGCGCACCGAGATGTGCGTCATCCCCTATGGCACCCAGGAGGGAGAAATTTCCTTCTGCGCCTATAACACCGGGGTCGGCTGGAGGCAGATCATCGAAAACATGCATCAAACGGCCACCCTGGCGGAGTGGCACAAGACTCGGGGACGACATGAGATCTTCGCCAAAGGCAAGAAGGTGTCCCTCGACACAACCCAGCACAACCTGACACTGCCGGTCATTCAAGACTCGGCTTCCTCCGGCAGTTGCTGTAATGAGAATCCTGCCATCCTGGAGAAAGATCGAGAGGCTCTGGAAGCCGTCAAAACCACCCAACGGGTCTAAGCCCCCCATATCTCCAGGCTTTTTTCCTTCAATCGATACCCAGAAACCCGGGCCGAAGTCCGCAACCCGGAAGAGACCGGAGTGAACGCAAACCACACCGCATTGGCATCCCAACTTCAGGATCGGGGCTATTGCCTCATTCCGGGAGTGGTTCCCTCCCGGGAACTGGAGGACCTGCGTCGGAGCGTTGCCAGAGACGTCAGAATTCACACCGACATGCCCATGCCCGTCGGGCACGTCCCCGGATTCTTGAGAGTGAACCAGGCCCTGGCGCCCTTTCTGGCCCATCCACGGGTGCTGGGGCTGGCCCAGTCTCTGCTGGGCTCCCATGTTCGCATTTCCATGCTGACCGGCTCGGTCAATGGCCCGGGAATCCCCCGCGGGTCATTCCACGCCGACTGGCCCTACAACCAGAAAAGCGCTGCCTGCATTCCGGCCCCCTACCCCGATCTGCTCATGCACCTGGTGACTTTCTGGATGCTGACCGATTTTACCGAGGAGAACGGGGCTACCATTGTAGTCCCCGGCAGCCACCGCAAGCCCAACCACCCCATGAAAGGGGGCCCCGTCGACCCCGACGCCCCTCACCCCGACGAGCGTCGCCTGCTGGGATCGGCCGGAACCGTTGCCGTCTGCGACGCGCGCCTCTGGCATGCCGTGGCCACCAATCGAACCGATCGGGACCGGGTTGCGGTGATCGTGCGCTATGCCCCCTGGTGGTTGAACCTGGACCCTCTCCGGCCCGGGACCATCGATCGCGAGGATATCGTGGACGCCACCGGCGGCGTCAATGCCGAGGTGCCTTCCCTGCCGGCTTCGGTATTCGAGCGCTTGCCCGAAGAGGTCAAGGGATTGCTCAGGTATTCCGTTGGCGGGTCGGGGTCCGCCGGGTGAAGTGAAGCGCTCGGCGACCTCAAGGATTCCTGCAGTGCCTCTGTCCTGCCTCACAGGCACGCGATTTCACTCCCGTGTGCCAGAGACCATCTGGTATGATGGCCCTCCGGATCAGGGCGTGGCATTGGACCCTCGAACCGGATAACTCCTCTGTCTGCAATCCCATGCCTACAGGCACCTGAAGGTCTTAGCCAATAAGGGTCCATGTCCATGAGCGAAGCCAGACTGTCGGATAAAGCCATCCTTGTTCATCCCGATGACAACGTGGCCGTGGCCAAGGCCACCATCGGCCAGGGTACTCTGTTGAGCTCCAACGGCACCCGTGTGATGGTCACCCAGACGGTGCAGCCGGGCCACAAGATCGCATTGCGAGGGATCGCCTCCGGCGAGACCGTCCTCCGTTACGGGGAAGTCATCGGCCTGGCAACCTGTCCCATTCCCCAAGGTGGCACAGTCCACAATCACAATATGGTTCCGGACACCAAGGGCCGGCGGAAGCCGACCGGAATCGATCCCAAACCGGTCCGGTTTCGCCCTTCCGGCGAGGTTCCACGCTTTCAAGGCTACCAGAGAGAATGGGGGGGCGTCGGCACCCGTAACTACGTGGTGGTGCTCTCAACCGTGATCTGCTCCAGCCATCCGAGCCAGCTCATCGCCAGGCACTTCGAGCAACAGTTTCAGGACGATCCCAATTTCGACGGGGTCATACCCATCACTCACCAGGAGGGATGCGGCGGCGAGAAGGGCGAGGACATTGCCCAACTGATGCGGGTCTACAACGGGATCATGTACCACCCCAACGTTGCGGCTGTCCTGGTTGTGGGTCTTGGGTGCGAGGAAAGCAACGTGGAATGCGTGCAGGGGTGCCACTCCAGCCTTCCCCTCCAGTTGCAGACCCATACCCGGGGGCGGGTGCGCTATCTGACCATCCAGGGAGCCGGAGGCACCACCCCAACCGTGAAGCAGGGCATTCAAATCGTTGAGGAACTGGTGGAACAGGCCCGAAAATGCAGACGCACCAGCGTGTCCGCCAAACACCTGCTGCTGGGCCTGCAGTGCGGGGGGTCGGATGCCTACTCGGGCATCTCAGCCAATCCGGCGCTGGGACGGGCCAGCGACCTGATCGTGAGTTGCGGCGGCACGACCGTGTTGCCTGAGACCCCGGAGATCTACGGCGCGGAACATCTGCTGATGAGGGGTGCGGCCTCCAGCCAGGCCGCCGAGGGCCTGTGGCGCATTCTGGAACGCTACAAGGCCTATGCGGCCGCCCTGGGAGGAGAATTGGATGAGAATCCTTCACCGGGCAACATCGCAGGCGGAATATCCAACATTGTAGAGAAATCGCTGGGGGCCATTCGCAAGGCAGGGAGCACTCCACTGCAAGGGGTCTTCGACTACGCCGAAAGAATCAATCGATCCGGCTTTGTGATCATGGACTCACCCGGTTTCGACACCCCGTCGGTATCCGGGTTGGTGTCCAGCGGCGCCAACGTCGTCTGTTTCACCACCGGGCGGGGGACTCCCACCGGCAATCCCATCGTCCCGGTCCTCAAGATCGCGACCAACAGCCGCATGTTCCACCATCTTGAAGAGAACATGGATATCAATGCCGGCACGATTATCGATGGGACTCAATCCCTGGACGAGGTTGGCCAGAATATTTTCGACACCATCCTTGCCACAGCCTCTGGCGAACACGCCAAGAACGAGGTCACCGGACACCGCGAGTTCGCCCTCTGGCGGGCCGGTCCGATGTTGTGAACGGACGTGCGGTCACTCCCGTACGCTTCCCAGCCGTTTGGTTATTGCCACACACGTCCTGGCCGAGTCTCAAGGGCGGTCGGCCCCTTCCCGACCCACCACTTCCCCTCGGCCCCTTCCCTTCAATTGCGCAGACCGATTTGGGTTGCAGCCACCTTCAGGTTCTGCTTCACCTCCTGGAGGTCTGACGCCTGGGGCTTCATGGCCAGATAGCGATTCCAGTCCCGAATTGCCGCGGAAAAATGTTGCAGCCGAAAGGAGACGGAGCCACGGTCCCGGATCTCTCCGGCTGCATCCGGAAAGATGAGAATGATCTTATCGATCACGTTGAGGGCTCTTCCGAAATCCCTCTGGACCAGGTAGATCATCTTCAGGTTGGCCAGGAGACGCCCCAGAATCTGACGCTTGGTGACGCAATCCAGAAAGGAGCGTTGAAAGGAAAACTTCTCTCCATGCAGTCGTGTGAGGCGATGGCGGCACTCCGCTTCGGTGACCGTCTTTCCTCCGAAGAAAGGATCGATCAGCCACTCGCCGCTGGCCGCCACGCACTTCACAAGAAAATGGCCGGGCAGGCCGACGCCACGAATATCCAGTCCGAGCCGCCGCCCCACCTCCATGTAGATGATGGACAGGGTAATGGGAATTCCGGTGCGACGGTCGAGAACCTCATTCAGGAAACTGTTGCGGGGGTCATAGTAGACGTCGGAATTTCCGGAAAACCCTTCCTCGCGATACAAGGTCCGGTTGATGCCATCCAGGCTGTCGATGACATCCGGTTCCACCGAAAGGGAAAGCTGGCCCGCGGCTCTCTCGGCCAGCCGGTCCAAGCGCGTCAGGTAGTCTGCCAGGACGAGATCGGGATATTCTTCCGAGGCAATTTGCAAAGCCGCGGCTGCCAGGTCCAACTTGACCTCGGGCTGAGTCAGCAAGTTCTTCAGCCCTTCGGTTGCCGGTGTTGGTTGCATGAGAGTCGTCCCTGCTCGCCGGAAAAAAGTTCTGCACTTCACTCAAAGCGCAATTCAAATCCGTCGTGGACGCCCGCTTCCAGGCGCTTGCTTGCAGATGCCTGGTTGCAGGATATCTCCAACAGACCCAGACTGCCCCAGATCACGAACGGCTCGGGGCCCTTGGACTCGCGGTAGGACCGACACAGGCGGTCGACTCGGTGTCCGCCAATGCTCAGCACGAATTTTCCCGCTTGTAAGCGCTCCCGATAATTCTCGGCCCGGAGATTGGTGATCAGGTTTCCGAATTTGTCGACACGCAGTACCGTTCCCGCCAAACCGTTCCGCCCCGATATCCGCACCTCCGGCAGGCGAAGGGTAACCCTGTTATCGACCAAGCTGCCGAATTGCTCGGGTTCAACCCCTCGACTGAGCCAGGCCGCGACCGGAGCGAAAACATCGCGCCCGTGAAAGGTGTTGCTGACCGGGTGGCGGAAGAACCGCGCGGCCGTCAACTCCAGGCAGGCGACCCGGGTGGAGCCGGTATAGATCTCGCTGAGCACACCGTTGTCGGGAGCCACAAAATAGGCATGCTCGGTGGCGACCAGCAGCGGGCGCCTGCGGCTGCCGACTCCCGGGTCGACCACCACCAGGTGTATGGCGCCACCCGGAAAATAAGCGTAGCTGGACCCGATCACCAGGGCCGCTTCCGTGACATCGTGGGAACGGATGCCGTGGGTCAGGTCCACAATCCTGACGTCCGGAGCAATCGAGAGAATAACGGCTTTCATCATGCCGACGTAGGGGTCCCCCACCCCGAAGTCGGTAGTCAGAGTGATGACAGGGTTGCTCCCGATTGTGGGTCGCCACTGCATGGTCCTGAGTCAAATCGGCAGGTCAACGCCCTGGCCGTCCCTCGTCGATGGAGAGCGGCGGCACGCCGCTCTTGTGGTTGGTGCGGCGCGACTCGTCTTTGGAGGCGCGTGGTGGCGAGCACCGAACCCGGCTACGGTCCGGCATCGGAGTCGGACGTCAATGTAGTGAGGTTGAGTGGATTGACACGTGCACCGTTGATGCGACAGCCCCAGTGCAGGTGGGGGCCGGTCACCCGACCGGTGGCGCCGACCTCCCCGATGACTTGGCCCTGCGCCACCTGGTCTCCCGTCTTGGTCCGCATCCTCGAACAGTGGGCATAGACGGTATAGAGCCCCAGCCCATGGTCCAGAATGATGGTCTTGCCGGCAAAAAACAGATCCTTGGCCATCACCACCCTGCCCGCATTGGTAGCCCGGATCGGAGTTCCGGTGGTGGCTTTCAGGTCGACTCCCGAATGCGGGCTGCGAGGTTCTCCGTTGACGATTCTGCGTCTGCCAAAACCACTGGTCAGCTTGCTCGCAACCGGCCGGATAAAGGGCTCCGTCCACATCCTTCGAGCCGTGGCCGACTGCCAGATTTCGGTCAACTGCCGGTGCTCCCGCGCAGCCCTCTCCGAGTCCTTCGGGTTGAGGGTGACGTACTTCTGCCGGACTCGTATACGCTGCGTTGGAAATTTCTTGGGCAGAACCCTGAGGCTCTTTCGGATCGGCTTGGACCGCCCGTCCGACGTCCAAACCGTTCCGGACAAGGAATGAAGGCCCGGCTTGACTTCCAGATCAACTCCGGCAAGAGCCTCCCAGCGTCTCCCGTCCCCAAGGGGGTAGAACATCACCTGTTGTTCGATAAAGGAACACTCGATCCGGCTAATGGGACTCTGGGCGTGCAATCGAACCTGCAGAAGGTCTCCCGGCACCAACGCCTTGGAGGGAATCTCCACCAGAACCGGCGCATCGGCCGACTGACCCACTGGAATCCACCCAAGCAACAGGACCAGGGCAGTCGCGATGGAGGGCCAACGGTGCAGAAGTCTATCTCCTTCGATTGTTTCTCGGAAATGCGGTCGGACTTCCGGCCTGACCGCCCCTGAATCCGATCTTGCCGGTCCGGCTCAATTCATCTGCTGGCACATGCCCGGGCGTTCAGCGCCACAGGTCGTGCAGCCCGACGCTGCTTCCGACCCAGCGGAGTTGCCTGCTCCAACCGCGAAGGCGGAGTAGCGTTTCTCCACCCGGGTACTCCCGCAGGAATCGCAGGTGGGGGTGGCGGACGTCCGGCAGACAATTTTTTCGAATTGAAGACCGCAATCTACACACTCGTATTCATAGATGGGCACGGTTGCTGTCCTCGCTCGTCACGGCAAAGCGGTAAGGTCTGGCGGAGAGAGCGGGATTCGAACCCGCGTTAGAGTTTCCCCTAAACACGCTTTCCAAGCGTGCGCCTTCAGCCACTCGGCCATCTCTCCCCTTTCAATTGGGCCCGATTGTAATGAAATCAGGTGGGCTCGTCCAGAGGACTTCGAATTCCTGGTCCGGCGGCGCTACGGTGTCGCTGCGAAGCGAAGGATTGCAACAATTCGCAGGCTGATGCCAGCCTCGTGCCTCCATCACAGAGTCCGGATCGGATCCCCCACCGAGATGGAGCCACCGGATTCGACCCTTGCGAGCACGCCCCGGCGTCCCTCCAGCTCCCGCTGCAGACCGGCCCGAATCTCGTCCATGCGGCTGCATGGCAGGCAGGGCTTGGTGATCCGCAGCCGCACCTCCGACCCGATCTGGAGGATGCTTCCGTTTTCGAGGCCGGTCAGGACGATTCCGCGAGTGGTCAGGTTCTCCCTGACTTCACCGATGGGCAGGTTCATGGATTGCAGGGTCTCCTCTTCGATGAGGAGGAGCTGGCGTTCGCTCCCTGTCCTTGCGTGATGATCTTTCTCCATACCGAAATCCTTAATGAGCCTGGCCGGATTGACCGACTGCATGGGCCGGCGCGACCCGGGAAACCTCTGGATGCTCACAATCATTCCTGTGGAGGAACCCGTCTCAGACGCTTTGACCATTGTAGTTCTCACCCCCTGACGAGCCTCGGAATCCGTCCTGTTCCAGGCCGCGCTTGTAGCCGGAATCTTTAAGGTCGGCCCGATTTCTGCCGCCCCCCGGCATCCTCACCGTCCCGCCCCCCGGCATCCTCAAGTTGACCGGCTTGCGGCCATTCATTAAGATGCTGGCCCGCATATCAGTTTCTCTCCGGCAACGTTTTTCAGCATATGGCGCGAACAGCGGTCCAAATTGCCTCTCAACTGGCTGCCAGGGTGCCTCACAAGCTTAGCGGGCGCCATTCCGGGCGAGCGGCAGTGCTGATACCGATCCTGAAACAGGAAGACACCTTGCATTTCCTGCTTACACAGCGGACTGAAACGGTGGAAACCCACAAGGGGCAGATCTCCTTTCCTGGAGGAATGCGGGACTCGGAGGAGGAGCCCCTGGTTCAGACGGCGCTGAGAGAAACACGAGAGGAAATCGGGTTGCCGGAGTCGCAAATTCGGATCCTGGGACAGTTCGACGACTACCTGTCCTCCACCGACCTGATTGTCACTCCATTTGCCGGCTGGGTCTCGCCACCGCTGGAGCTGAACCCCAACCCGGAAGAGGTCGAAGAAATCCTGGAGGTCCCCTGGAGCCTCTTTCGCGATCCCGGCTTGTGCAGAACCGAGACCCTTCGGCGACTGGGCCGGGACATCCTGGTCTACCACTACGATTTTCAAGGTCGAGACGTCTGGGGGCTGACGGCCCGGATCATCCGCGACTTCCTGCATCTCATCGATGAGTCCCCGTCTCGAAGTTGAGGCTGCAGTTCCGGCCGGCCTCATTCCTCCTTCAGCCGTCTTCCCATCAAGTCTCTCACGGCCTCCCCCGGATTCTTTCGGTGGTGAAGCATCAGGTTCACCTGCTCGGTTATGGGCATTTCCAATCCGTAACGGGCTGCCAGCTCCAAGGTGGCCCCGGTCGCTGGAATTCCTTCCGCCACCGTCCTCATTCCCGCCGTGATATCGGCCAACTCGTGTCCCTTTCCCAATTGGAAGCCGACGCGGCGATTGCGACTGAGCTCGCCATGGCAGGTCAGTACCAGGTCCCCCAGGCCGGCAAGTCCGGCCATGGTCTCACTTCGACCGCCGCAGGCCACAACCAACCGCGTCATTTCCACCAAACCGCGTGTCACCACCGCCGCGACCGCATTGCAACCCAATCCCATACCGGCACATACTCCTGCGGCGATGGCGATCACGTTCTTGACCGCCCCACCCAGCTCGACGCCGATGATATCGGTATTGGTGTAGAAACGAAGCGAGGGACCGGAGAATTCGGTTTGCACGACCCGGTTGACGGTTGGATCGGGTCCCGCCACCACGATGGCCGTCGGATCGCCCCGAGCTACCTCCCTGGCGAAGGTGGGACCGGAGATCGCCGCCATTCGCGGCCGAAAACGGGTTGAGACAACAGCCTCCATCACCTCCGACATGCGCTGCAGGCTGGTGCTTTCAAGCCCCTTGGTGGCGCTCACCAGGATCACCTCGGGACGCAGGTATGGAAGCATCTCCTGGTAGATCCGGCGGCAACAGTTGGCCGGGAGGGCCGTCACCACGATTTCGGCCCCTTCCAGGCCAAAGTCGAGAGAATCGGTGGCGACCACCGGGTCCGGGATCGAAAAACCGCTGAGGTAGAGAGGGTTGCACCGCCTCTCGTTGATGGCGGACACCAACTCCGACTCATAGACCCAGAGTCGAATCCGGTGTCCCATTCCGGATAGAGCAATGGAAAGAGCCGTCCCCCAACCTCCTCCGCCTATGATCGCCACCCGTTTCATGGTTCTGGCCTCTGCTTGCCGTTCAACACTGCAGACCACGCTCGGGCAGCACTTCCCGGTTGCCGGACTATACCGCCCCGGAGTTCGTGGCGGTCACAGCAACCTGCGCCGCACCATGTCCAGAGCCGTCTGGGAGGCCCAGAAACGGATCCTCTCTCGATCACCGCTGAATCGAAACTCCCGATGCTCAACCTGGTTTCCCATGGCCAGGGCCAGATGGACCAGTCCTACCGGTTTTTCCTCGCTGCCGCCGGAAGGGCCGGCCACACCCGTCACTCCAATACCGATGCTGGCTCCCATCCGTTCACGAATGCCCTCTGCCAAACTCTTGGCCACCTCTGCGCTGACGGCGCCGCTCATCTCCAACAGCAGTGGCGGCATGCCGGTAAACTCCACTTTGGATTGGTTGCTGTAACAGGTGACCCCGCCCATAAAATACCTGGAGCTGCCGGGAACCCGTGTGATTCTCTCGGCAATCAGCCCACCGGTGCAGCTCTCAGCCACGGCCAGCGTCTCCTCCTTCCTGAGAAGGCACTCACCCACGACCTGTTCCAGGCCCTGGTCGCCCGTGGAAAAGATGACGTCTCCCAACGTTACCTGGATCGGATCGGCCACTTTGTCTACCAGGGCCTCGGCTTCCTGCAGCGACTTTGCGCGGCCGGTCAGGTGAATCTGTATTTCTCCCTTGCCGGACAAAATGGTGGTCACCGGATTCTTGTAGGCCGTATAGATCGGAGCGATCTGTTCGTCGAGTTGGGACTCCGTCATTCCGGTCGATCTCAACACCCGCGTAAACAGATGAAATCCTTTCGACCGCTGGCTGAGCAACGGCAGGCAGGACTCTTCAAAGATCGCCTTCATTTCCGAAGGCACTCCCGGGAGCAGAACGATGACCACCTCCCCTTTTTCCAGCCAGAGGCCCGGAGCCGTCCCCAGCCGGTTATCGAGGATCCGAGCCCCCACGGGAACCAAGGCCTGGCGGGCATTGTTGCCCGGCATCTCCAGCCCCCTGCCCCGGAAGCGATCCCGGATGGTCTGAAGAATGTCATGCTGCAGCACCATCTGCCTTCGCAGCACGCGAGCGAACACCTTCCTGGTAATGTCGTCTTCCGTCGGTCCCAGTCCACCGGTCGCAATCACCAGCGGAGACCGCTCCACCGCCGACCTCACCACCTGCTCCAAGCGGGTTTCCTGGTCTCCGGCAACCACCTTGAGATCCACTTCAATGCCGATGGAGTTGAGTTGTCGGGTCAGGTAGAGGGAATTGGAGTCCACCCGGTGTGGAGTCAGCAGCTCCGACCCAATAGCGATGATTTCGGCGGTTTCCATAGGACGGGGGAGGGATCGGGCGGCCAAGAGGGGAGCAGGGGGTTGCCGAATACACCTCGCCCGTGTCAGGGCAGAGGCTTACCCTCGACTCCGACGTGAATTCGATAGATGGAACTGGTGGTGGCAAGATACATGTCCTGCCCATATCCGAATGTCAAGCCGATGAGGTTGGAGCCGCTGATGGCCAGCCTGGCCTCTGCATCGGGATTGATCCTCACCACACCCCGCCGGCCTGCCATCGAGGCCGCCACGTAGAGGTTGCCCTCCGCGTCAAAGGCCATTCCCTGAGGCCTGCCCAATCCGGTAAAGAACACCTCAACCTCGCCGCTGGAGGTGACCTTGTAGACATGGTCGCAGGTAGAAGCGGTCGGTCCCGTCACAAAGAGGCTGCCGGCGTGATCGAAGGCGAGGTGATAGGCCGACACACTGGGCTCGAGAGTTGCAAAAACGAAGATCTCACGCTTTCTGTCGATCTTGAAGATGGTGCCGCTGCGGTCGCCGACGTAAAGGTTGTCTTCGCGATCAAAGACGATATCGGTGGCTACCCCCATTCCCTTGGCATAGATCGAGGTCTCTCCCTGACTGGAAACTCTGAAGATATTCCCGTCATGGCGGCTGGAAACAAACAGCTCGTCCCTGCTGTTGAGAGCCAGGCCGGTCGGATTGACGATCTCGGCGCCCAGGGGTTCGACAACCCCGGTCCGGCTGATCCTGAAGATGGAGTTGGGAACCTTCTCACCCTTGCGACCGCTCAGGGTGGAAAAGAGGTTGCCACCCGAATCCAGGACCGGATTGGCCACCGGGTGCAAATTGTCAGTCACCGGATCGGCCACTTCACAGGCGACGTGATTGCTTTCCTGTCCGTCAATGGCAATCCACAATTCCCCGCTGCGGGCATCCGATGGGACCTGCGCCACAATCAGATCGGAGGCTGCCGAAACCAGGTGGCCGGACGACCGCTGGATCCTCACATCGGGCCGCAAGTAGGACTTCAATTCCAAGCCACTGCAGCGAACAAATATTTCCCCTCCGGGAAGGGCTGCTGCAGGTAGCAGATCCAGAATTCTAATCATGGGTCAGATCGAAAGGATTATGCCAGCGAGAGCCAATAGCGATCAATCAGCACCAGCAACAAGGAGGCGTAAAAACCGGCGGCCAAATCGTCGAGGACGATTCCGAATCCCAGGGGAACTCTCTCCAGGGACCTTATCGGGAAGGGCTTGGCGATGTCGAAGAAGCGAAAGAACAAAAAACCGAGTAATAGCAGGGTGAGCCGGGGGTTCCTGAAGATCAGGCCGAACGTCAATAACTGACCCACGATCTCATCGATGACGACTTGAGGTGGATCCCGCTTGCCCAGGACTGCTTCCGCCCGGGAACCCGCCCAGATGCCTACGGCGCCAATAACCGCCACCACCAGCCAATTGACGAAGACCCGTTGTCCCCCCAGGAGCTGCCAACGGGAGAGGAGCAGGATCAGTAGAATGCCGACAAAGGAACCGACCGTGCCCGGTGCTATCGGACAATAGCCGACACCGAATCCGGTGGCAATGACCAGCGCCAATCGGTCCTTGATGCCTGATGGTCTGGTGACTGTCGGAGCCCCCATTTATTCTTCGGCCGGTGCTTCTTCAGCTTCGTCGATTTCGGGCGTATTCTCCACCGGAACCGTGTAGCGGTTCGTTGCCCAGTTTCCCAAGTCACGCGTTTGGCAACGCTCACTGCAAAAGGGTCGGTAGGCGTTCCCTTTCCACCGAACCGGCCTCTTGCACATGGGGCACTTCGTCATCGCGCACACCTCCCGAGGCAAAAGGGAGCACCCGCCCGTGCCCGACACTGGCAATGCACCACGAGTTATACCAATCGGCCCACCAGATCATAGTTCATGGCCTGGGTAATTTCAACGTTGCCAAACTCTCCCGAATCGGGCGGTGCAGCCTCCAGGTCATTGATCAAAACCACGCCATCGATTCTGGGGGCTTGAGACTCCAGCCGGCCTTGCCAGAGGAGGTCGCTCTCGGCCGACTTCCCTTCGACGAGCACGGGTTGACGCTTCCCCACCATGCTCCGGTTCTTCCGCCGGGAGATCTTGGCCTGGATTCCCATCAACCGCCTGCGGCGTTTTTCGATCAGTGCCGGCGGCACCTTTCCATCCAGGTGATAGCTGCCGGCCTCTTCCTCGTCCGAATAGGTGAAAGCACCCAGTCGATCGAACTGGATCGTCTCCACGAAGCGGCACAACTCGGCAAATTCCTCTTCGGTCTCACCGGGGTAACCCACGATCATGGAGGTCCGCAAGGTAATTCCCGGAACCCTTTCCCGAACCCGATCCAGGAGCCGGGACAGGCTGGAACTGTTGCCCCCCCGCTTCATCGATCTCAAAACCCTCTCGCTGGCGTGCTGGAGCGGCATGTCCAGGTACCGGCAGATCTTTTCCTCCTCCCGCATGGCCGCCAGCACATCCTCTCCGAGCTGCGAGGGGAACGCGTAAAGGAAGCGAATCCAGTGGATCCCTTCCACCTTGGTCAGTTCCCTCAGCAGCCGGGACAGCCCCTGCTTCATACCCAGGTCGATCCCGTAATGGGTAGTCTCCTGAGAGATCAGCACGATCTCCTTGACCCCGCCGTCAGCCAGAAATCGGGCTTCCTTCAGGATGGAAGCCATCGGGCGGCTGCGATGGGCTCCGCGAATTCTGGGGATGACGCAAAAGGAACAGGGGCGATCACAACCCTCGGCGACTTTGATGTAGGCCGTATAGCCGGGAGTCGTCAGCAGCCGGGGCGTGTTTTCGTCGTACAGGTAGTACCGGTTATCGATTGTGGGCGGGATTCGTCCTTCGCAGAGGTCGATAATGGACTCCAACTGGGTCGTTCCCAGAACTGCGTCCACCTCGGGAATCTCCGTTTGGATCTCCTCCCTGTAGCGTTCCACCAGGCAGCCGGTAACCACCAGGCGCGAACACTGGCCGCTGTTCTTGAATTCCGCCATCTCCAGGATGGTGTCCACGCTCTCCTGCTTGGCCTTGTCGATGAAGCCGCAAGTGTTGACTACGATCACGTCCGCCCGTTCGGCCTGGGCCGTGATCTCGTACCCTCTTCGGCGCAGCAGCCCCAGCATGATCTCGCTGTCGACCAGGTTTTTTTCGCAGCCCAGGCTAACCAGGCCTATCTTCTTCATCGTAGAACTCTGGGAACGAGTTTGGCGGGAATGACCCGGCCGAGACTGCCGGGAGCCGACAGATTCCGTGAGGCGGCCCGGGGACCCTGCATGGGCCGCGGTGATCCCGAAGCCGCCTGCCATTCTAGCACTTACCGCCAAATCGGCAAGGGGCCTCCGCCCACCGACTCTCCATGGGCCGGTGGGTTATCGACGGACTATCCATGGCCTACCTTGTAGATGACGTAGTCCTCATATCCCGTGGTGACGCGGAGGTAACCGCTCAACTCCCGATTCAGAGCTTCGTCACCGGTGTCAACCAATAGCGGTCTCCCCCCCAGGGAAGCCAGCTTCTCCTTGGTAGCAACCACCAACAGGCCTTGCCTGCCCACCTGCCTGAGCAGGGTCGGACCGATTTGCTGATTTCCCCGCCCCAGAATATAGCCTTGCCCTCCTATGACGGTAATCACGATTCTGACCCGACGCCCCGCGGTCAGCTCCAGCAGCCGCCGCTCGGAGACATCCCGGGCCACCAGGCGGCGGTTGCAGACGACGTCCACCCCCAGCAGCGTGCCGGGCAGGCCCAGTCTCTCCGTTATGGCTCGAGTGGTCGTCCCGGGTCCGATCACAAAAACCTCCGATTCCTGCATGCAACCGACGACCTCCTCCGCCATCCCGGCCAGCTCCTGAGCCTCCGACACCGCTCCTCCCGCCTTCATCCTTTGGACATAGCGGTCTTCCACGGGGACCCGCAGATAGCCGTAGAGCCTGGCTTCGACAACGCCATGACGATAGGACTCCTCGTCAATGTCCATGACCTCACCCTCTCGAACACGCCTCAACCCGCCCTCCAGAAACCGGCGGGCCACTTCCCCGGCGTCCCTGGGTGTGACGGCGTAGACCGCCGAATGGATCTTGACTCCGGCTGGAATTCCCAGGGCCACCAGGCGGCTGCCAACGGCCCTGCAGACATTCCGGGCGGTGCCGTCCCCACCCGCGAACAGCAGCAGGTCCACCTCTCTGTCCAACAACTGCCCGGCGGCCCGTTCCGTGTCTTCCCAGGTGGTTTCCCGTCCCTGTGTGGAACTCAGGATCAGGGGATCGAGTCCGGCACGACGACAGATGTCCTCTCCCATTTCCCCCGGACAGGTGATCCATTGCAGCGCATCCCTCGATTCGGAAAGGGCGGCCAGCGCCTGGCCGCCCCGCTGTGGAGATTCAGGAGTCGCGCCCAGCTCTCGGGCCAGGCGCAGGACTTCAGGGCCATCGCTGCCCTTGAGCCCCACCTTGCCTCCCATCCCGGCGACGGGATTGACAATCAGGCCCACGCTCTTCATCGGCGATCACCGCACATGGCTCTTACCACCTCTAAAAAACTCATACAACCTATCTATAAATCAACGTCCTAAATGCTGAATAGTAATGGTTTACATATAAGTTCCGTCCCTGCCCTGCCGGTCAGCTCACACGAGGAAGCGACTGCCGATGGTGTTGGAGACGCACCACGAATTGAAACACAATCTGATGGACCACCTTAACTGCGACGACGTCACGGAATGAAGCCCACCCGGGAGCGCGGGCGTCCCGCCCGCACAAGTCCTGGCACAGCCTCGACTTCCGGCTCCACTCGGGTCGACCGGCAACGGCGCCGGGACTCTGCTTCGGCCCAGCCCATGCCGTTCCCGCCGGCAGGGTAGACGGGTGCCCCTTGCAGAGAAACTGAGTGGCAGGCAACGGGAGTGCATGCGGGCGGGACGCCCGCGCTCCCGGGTGGGCCTCCTCCCATCACTCCTGCTCCTCGAGGGGGCACGCGCTGGCTTGCCGGGCCGCAGCCCTGCCCATGCGGCAGAGACATCTCGCTTCGTGGTCCTTGGTAGCTCCTCGCGGATCCCTTTTTTTGGTCCAGGTCAGTTATCTGCTGTGCCGACCTGGTTTGCGCCTGGAACGCACAGGCTCGGGTGCCCCTGATCGCATTGAGAATTGCGAGGGGTTTGCAAACATCCTGAACCGCCGATTACACCTGGGGGTCGGCGGTAGCGGTGCGCTTTTTCCTCTGGTACTGGCGCCAGGTGACGGCGATTCTCTCGGGTTCGTCGATGCCGGGCGAGGGAACTTTGTGGACTACGGAGTTGTGGGGAGCGTTCTTGACGAATTGGGGATCCTGGTAGGCCTCCCGGGAAATCTGCCGCAGTACGGCGATGTACTCGTCGAGATCGTCCTTGGAATAGGACTCGCAGGGTTCCAGGGTAAACGGCTCCGGCACGATCCAGGGAGGATGGCTCATCCAGTAGTGCTGCAGACCGAAGTCGGCCATTCTTCGCATCACGTCTTCGGTGCCGACGCCGGTGTCCTGCTTCAGCTTGTCCCAGGAGTAGCGAACCTGCTCCAGCCGGCGTTTTCCCTGAGCATACTGAATGACCACCCCCGGAATTTCACTCAGCTTCTTGAGCAGGTAGTTGTTGTTGAGCACCGAGCACTCGGCGACTTCCCGCAACCCGTCGGCGCCGTGCTGCATGATCCAGGCGTAGGCCCGCAGAATCGTGGGCGCGTTTCCGAAAAAGCAGCGCACCCTGCCGATACTGTCGGGCCGATCGTATTCCAGATGGTATCCGGTTCCGTCGAATGTCACCCGGGGGACCGGCAGAAACCGACCCAATTCCCCGACCACTCCGACGGCCCCGGTGGAATGTCCCATGCAGGCGTGGGGAGAGGAAAAGGTCTTGTGGATATTGAAGTGGCAGAGATCGAACCCGGCTTCCCTGGCTCGGGTAATGCCCAGGATTCCGTTGGCGTTGGCCTGGTCGTAGGCGCAGAGGGCTCCCACCCGGTGGGCCGCCTTGACGTATTCATCGATCCTGGGGTTGTAAATTCCGGTGTCCTCCGGGTTGGTAACGAAAATCCCGGCCGTACGCTCGGACAGAGCCGCCTTCATGGCTTCCAGGTCGGGATATCCGCGTTGGTCGGGCATGAGGGTGATCACCTTGTATCCGGCGGTGGCCGGACTGGCGGCGTCGCAGGGGTGAGAGAACAACGTGGTAATAATCTCCGATCTCTTCTCATCCCCCCTGGCCTCGTGCCAGGCCCGAACCATGCAGGCATTGGCGTAGACACCCTGGGCGCCGCCGCCCGGTTGGAAACTGAAATGGTCCAGACCCGATATCTCCTTGAGGAACTCTTCCAACCGGAAGTAAACCTCCAGAATGCCCTGCATGGTGTCCTCGTCCTGAAGGGGATGAATATCCCTGAGGCCCGGGTTCCCCACCAGTTGTTCGTGAACCTTGGGGCTGTACTTCATGGTACAGGTCCCCTCGCTGGCATCGACGGTCATGTCCGCGCCCATGGTCTCCTGGGAAAGTCGCAGGAAGTGTCGCAGGGTGCGAACCTGGCTGACTTCGGGCAGTGCGGCCGGCTTTTCTCTCCTGAGGTTTGCCGGGATCCTGGAAACCCCGTCTCCGATCTCGGCCTCTATTTCCCGTTCAACCCTGGGGACGAGGATTCCGCGCTCGCCCGGGACGCTCATCTCGCAGATGATCTCCTCATCCCACCTCGCCTGATGGAACTTGCGCAACAGCGTCGATTGGTTCCTGCCCATTGAATCGTCTCCCGGGACAACCGGTCGGTGATGCTCAGCCTTGCCCTGCAACAGCCTCCAGGGCCGTGACCAGCCGGTCGATGTCCTCCTTGGTCATGATTTCGGTGACGCAGTAGAGAGCGCTTTGCCCCAATTCCGGGAATTCCCCGGAGAGGTCCCTGCCGCCAAGGATCCGGTGCTCCAGCAGGGACTTGTTGACCTGCTCCACGCTTTGCCCGGTGTCTCCAAAACTCACGACGAATTCCTTGAAGAAGGGTGTGGGAAAGAGCACCTTGACGCCTTGGATCCCCGCGATGCGCTTGGCGGCATACTGGGCCCTCTGCATGATGACCTGACCCAGCTCCTGCATCCCCCTGGGACCCAACAGAGCCAGATAGACTCCCGCCGTGATGGCCCACAACCCGGTGGTGGTGCCGGTATACTCCTTGCCCTTTTCGCGGGAACCGTAGGAGGTCCTCTCGAATAGCACCTCGCCAAAGCCATACTCCCCTTCGCGAACGGTTTCGGTAAGACCGAACATCAGGTCCTTGAATTCGGCGACATATCTCATGTCGTCATGGGTGGCGATGAAGCCTCCCTGCCCACCGCCGCAGAGCAGATGCATGCCCAGGGGATGAAAATCTCCGCAGGCGAAGGTGGCGCCGTAGTTTGCGGGAGGGGCCATCACGCCCAGGGAGATGGGATCGGTGTAGACCACCAATTCGGCGCCGTGGGCTTTGACCATGCGGCCGATCTCCTCGGCCCGGGTCTCGATCACACCCAGGTATCCGGGATTTTCGATCGCCACCGCCGCCGTGTGGTCCGACAGCTTGGATCTCAGGTCGCGGATATCCACCAGGCCGGTCGCCGGGTCCAACTGGATGAGACTCACTTCGAGCGCGGAGTCCCCGCCCCCCTTGAGATAGTTCCTGATGATGGACAGGGTCTCTTCGCCCATGGATCTGGGCAGCAGGACCCGAGGGCGCCCGGTGATGCGGGAGGCCATGCGCAGAGAGGTGGCGGCTGCCTGAGGTCCGTCATAGAGGGGACAGCTCAGGACATCCATCTCCAGCAGGTCTCCCATCAGGCTGGCGTACTCGAAGAACGCCTGCCACTTGCCGTGATCGGCATAGGACTCCCCCACGTAAGCCGTGAGGAACTCGGCGCGGTTGTTGATCTCATCGCACACCGCCGGAACGTAGTGCTGAGCACAGCCGGCTCCCAGGAAACTGAGGTACTCCGAACAGTTCCGGTTTTTCCGCAGCAACTGCTCCACGTGCCTCTTGATGGAAGCTTCGTCCAGTATGGGTTCAGGCAGGTTCAGGGGGCCCTTGAACCGCAAATGGCTCGGGATCTCGGCGTACAGCTCCTCGATACTGCCGGCGCCGATCTCCTCCAGCATCCGCGCCTTGATCTCAGGGACCGAGTTGGGAATATAGGGGTAAACAACGGGGTCGTTGCTCATTGGCGCTCCCTTGGACCGGGCTGACCGCAAGATTCCGGACAGCGCCGGCAGTTCTACGCACTCACTTCACACCAATCCATGGCCAGCAAGGCATAGGCCTTGGTGGCCACCATGAGCTCGTCGATCTCGACATACTCGTCGGCAGCGTGTGCGACCAGGATGCTGCCGGGCCCGTAGACAATGCTTGGAATCTCCTGCCGGTTGAGAAAGGCGGCGTCGCACACCGCGTAGAAACCGGCGAACCGGGCCGGCACGTCGAATCGTGATCCCTGCGCGGCTTCCCCGTGGGCAGCGGCCATGGCCTGGCAGATCGCATGGTCGGGATCCACCGAATAGGCCGGCCAGTTGACCTTCCATTCCACTTTGGGCGGATGGAGCCGGAGCCATTCGTCCAACTGGCAGGCATGGCTGAGATATTCCTCGAACTCCTGCCGGACCGCCTCGGGAGAATCCTCGGGGTGATACCACAGGCAATACTCGATCGTGCAGAAATCCGATATGAAGAAGGGTACCTGAACGCCGTGAGGGGCACCCGTGATGACGCCCGGCAGCATGGTGAAGTGGCCGGGCTTGAAGAGTGGATGTTTCTTGGTCAGTCCCCACTCGTCCTCCAGCTTGCGGATCATGTTGACCAGGTAAACGCCCTTGTCGATGGCATTGACAGCCACCTCGGCTCCCAGGCCGCCGGCCCGAAAGGTCTCTCCGCGGGTGGAGGCATGGCTGGCCTTCCCCTCGACGGTCACACTGACCCACCACAAGCCGGGTGAGACCGGCACCACTGCCAGGGGGTACGGTGGCGCCGAGGGTTCCGAGACCACGGCGGCGTCGGCCCGATAGCCCCGCTTGGGCAGATCGCCGGCTCCGATGGTGGCGCTGTCCATATTCTCCTCGCCCGCAGTGGCGGAGAGAGTCAGTTCCCCCTTGAGCTCGAGCCCCGCCGACTGGATCGCCTTGATCGCCATCATCTGAGAGACCAGAGGACCCTTCATGTCGCAGGATCCCCGGCCGTAGATCCGCCCTCCCTCGACCTTGCCGCTCAGGGGATCTCCGGACTTCCAGGTCTCGGGCAGGCCGGTGGGAACCGTATCGATATGTCCATTGAAGAGCAGCGACTTGCCCCCGCCGGTTCCCTTCCAGACACCGGCCAGATTGGCCCGTTTCGGCTCGACCTCCCAAAGGTCGACTTCCACTCCGAGCTGTTGGTAGTGTCCGGCCAGGTACTGGTTGGCTTGGGTTTCGCCCCCGACTTCGGCCTCGTAATCGGTCCCGGGGTAACCCGGATTGATGCTGCGAATCTGAACCAGCTCACTGACGGCTGTCACGATTTCCTCCTGCATGCCGTCAATGACGTCCAGAACCATGCGCTTTTCGGCCTTGGTTGCCACTCCGTCCTCCTGTTTCAGGGAATCCCGATGGGTCCGGTTAGTCTACCACCGTTTTCAGTGGATAGTGGAGAGTGGATAGTGGTTAGCCCCACCCGGGAACGCGGGCGTCCCGCCCGCACAAGTCTTGGCACAGCCTCGCCCATCCCATCCTCCCGGCTCAACCGGCAACGGCGTCAGGGCTCTGCTTCGGCCGAGCCCCTGCCGTTCCCGCCGGCAGGGTGGCAGCGTGCGGCATCGCAGGGAAACTGAGCGGCACGCAACGGGAGTGCATGCGGGCGGGACGCCCGCGCTCCCGGGTGGGCCGTCTCCCATCACTCTTGCTTCTCAATGGCGCGCACGCCGGCTCGCTGGGGCACAGCCCTGCCGATGAGGCAGAATCGTCACGTTTGGCGGCCCTTCGTGGATCACTCTTTTTTCGCTTGTTTCAGGTATGATGCTTAACGTGTTGACCCAATAGCTCTTCACCCTCCACTCTGTGGAAATGACGCCTCCAGCAGGACTATTAACCAGCCTTTCACCGGGTTCGAGGATTCTGTTCATCCGGCTTCGCTCCCTGGGCGACACCGTTCTGTCCACCCCTCTCTATGCCGCCCTCAAGGCCTGGAGGCCGGACCTGCGTCTCTCGGCGCTGGTGGAAGAACCCTTCGATGAAGCTCTGTATCGTAATCCCGATCTGGAATCGGTCTTCCCTCTGCAGGTCCACCGGACCAAGCAGCGGTCCACCGCCAGGGCTCGCTGGCAGACGCTGCGGCAGATCCGCCGAATGCGCTTCGACTGCTGCATCAACCTGCACGGAGGCACCACCAGCGCCTGGCTCACAGGCCTGAGCGGGGCCCGCTTTCGCATCGGCCTGCAGGGCTATCGCAATTCCTTCTGCTACAACGTTCGCACGGAGTTGCCGTCGCCGCCCCCCGGGGTCCGTTGGCACTCGGCCAGATTTCAATTGGAATGGCTCTATCGACTGGGCCTGCAGAAAGGTCCCGATCCTCCGGCTCGCCTCGTCCCGGACCCGGGCCTCCGGTCCGTGCTGGAGGCCCGTCTTAGGGATGCCGGTCTCGAGCCCTCTCGACCAGTGTGCGTGATTCAGCCCAGCTCCCGCTTCCATACCAAGGAGTGGACGGATTCCGGTTTTGCCGAGATCTCAGACTTCCTGCAGGAGCACGGATATGCCACGTTGCTGGTCGGCACCCGGGAGGAGAAACCCAAGATCAGGAGGGTGGCCGGCCTCTGCCGGAACCGGCCTGCTTCGATATGGGGCCTTACGATCTCCGAATTGACCGGAGTCTTGGGTCAGGCCAGTCTGTTTGTGGGAAACGACAGCGGGCCCACTCACATGGCGGCGGCCCTGGGAGTCCCCGTGCTGGTGCTCTTCGGGTCCTCCGATTCACACCTGTGGCGCCCCTGGCAAGCCGTCCATGAAATCGTGCAGAATCCCTTCGACTGCAATCCCTGCCCCGGCTACCGCTGTCATGTATTCGGAAAACCCCAGTGTATTCTGAGCATTACCCCCCAACAGGTGAAGGAAGCCTTGCAGCGATTGCTGAAGCGGGTGCATTGAACCAGTCGAAATCAAGAGGCCGGTTCACCTGCAGTGGAACCCAGCGCACATTGCTGGAAACTACGCGCTGCCGCCCGGCAGAGTTCAATTAAAAAACCCTGTCCCCAGGCAGTGTTGTAGTTAGGTGGAGAGCGGTGTAACCGCGGTTGGCGTAGGTAGACCGAGGAAACGCTTGAAAGAGGCCTTCCTTATAGAGCAGCGTAGCTGCGACTCAGGGTAGCCCCGGGCGGGAGCCCGGGGTCGTATCGACTCGGCGCCACCTTAGCCGCGTAGGCGGCGAATTAAAAGCACCCTTCCCCAAACCACTTCCCTTTCCAATGAGAGTAGTTAGCAAGATCCGATGGGACCCGGCCGGGCAAGCCTACCAACCAGACTTCAGGGCCGCAGCGACCGGGTTCTCACCGTCACCTGATCGATGCGCTCCAGGTGGGGCCGGAAGCCGATACCCGCATCCGGCAGCACGTGGATCCTGCCCTGCGGGTCTACCTCCACTTCCGGCTCAATCAGGTCCTTCCGAAAGTAGCGCTTGCTGGCGGAAACATCTCCCGGCAACCTGAAATTCGCCAGGGTGGAGAGGGCCACGTTGTGGGCTCGGCCGATTCCCGTTTCCAGCATTCCCCCGCACCAGACGGGAATGCGGCGATCCTGGCAAACGTCGTGAACCCGGAGGGCTTCGGTGTAGCCGCCGACTCTTCCCAGCTTGATGTTGACGATCCGGCAGGCCCCGGCGTCGATGGCCTTGCGGGCGTCCTCGCCGTCCAGGATGGATTCGTCCAGACAGATGGGCGTGCGCAGGACCTTCTGGAGTTGGACGTGGTCCAGGATGTCGTTCCAGGCAAGGGGCTGCTCGATCATCAACAGGTCGAAATCATCCAGGGCCTTCAGGCGATCCAGATCGGCCAGGCTGTAGGCGGAGTTGGCATCGCACATCAGCAGGATCTCGGGGAAGCGCCTTCGGACTTCCCTCACCACGGCCACGTCCCACCCGGGCTTGATCTTCATCTTGATTCGCTGGTAGCCCGCCAGCAGCTCCTTTTCGATCTTGTCGAGCAGTTTGGCAGGGCTCTCCTGGATGCCGATGGAGACTCCGCAATCCAGGGTCTTGTGCTGTCCCCCAAGCAGTTGGTGCAGGGGCTTACCCTGCAGGCGGGCATAAAGATCCCAGATGGCCGTCTCCACCGCGGCTTTGGCCATATTGTGGCCTCGGATGGGTCTGAGCAGCGGGGCCACCTCCCGCGGATGGGAGATCTTCGCGGCAAAGACCCTGGGGACCACGAAATCCTGGAGCACGTGCCAGGCGGTAGCAGTGGATTCGTGATTGTAGAACGGGCCCTCGGGAGCGGTGGATTCTCCGTAGCCGACCAGGCCTTCCCCAAAGACTCGAACCAGAATCACCCGCCGCAGGGTGGTCCGGCCGAAGCTGGTCTCGAAAAAGGAGATCAGCGGCATCTGCACTTCACGGAGCTCAATCTGTTCGATCTTCATAGATTCAAGGCCAGTTGGGTCAGCAACGCGGCTCGAGGAGCCAGGCTTTCCACCAGCACATGTTCGTGCAAGGCGTGAGGACCGGCGCCGTCGGGTCCCAGGCCATCCAGGGTCGGGACGCCCAGGGCCGCGGTGAAGCAACCGTCGCTGCCTCCACCGGTCGAACCCTCTTGCAGGTCGATGCCCAGCTCGGCAGCCAACTGACGTGCCTCCCGGTACAGTTGAACCATCTGATCGTTGCGCTCCAGGGGTGGCCGATTCATGTTTCCCCTCACGCTAAGCCGACTACCCTCGACCCGGGGCTGGAGCCCGTGGATGCAGGCCGTGATTCGCTCTCCCTCGGCCATGGTGGCTACCCGCACGTCCACCTCCAACTCGGCCTGGTCGGCGATCACGTTGGAGCGGGAACCCCCACGGAACACGCCCGGATTGACCGTGGTCCCCAATTCCAGGTCGTTCAACTTGTAGAGCTCCAGCACCTGGTAGGCCAGCTCCTGGATGGCGCTCACCCCCTTCTGGTAGTCCACCCCGGAGTGGGCGGCCACGCCGCCGGCTGAAATCACAAAGGTGCCAACCCCTTTGCGGGCGGTCTTGACGGCGCCTCCCGGCAGGCAGGGCTCCAATACCAGAACGGCCTGGCAACCCCAGGCCTCCTTTTCGATCAAGGATCGAGCCGTCCGTGTGCCGACTTCCTCGTCGGAGTCGAGCAGGATGGTCAAGGGCCGCTTCAACTTCCCCTGGCCGCTCGACAGATAGTGAGCCAGCGACAGCATCAGGGTGGTGCCGCCGCGCATGTCAAAGGAGGCGGGCCCGAAGATCTTTCCGTCTTCCAGCCTGGCCGGACGGCGCTTGGCCTCTCCCATACCCCAAACCGTGTCCAGGTGTCCCAGCAACAGCAGGGGCTTTCCTTGGGCATCGGGACCCGAAAATCTGGCCAGCAGGTGGTCTCCCGCCTCCGGGTTGGGGACCAGTTCCACCGCGGCGCCGTAGCTGCCGAACCGATCTCCCATGTGGCGGGCCAGCCGATCCAGAGCCGGCTTGTTGTCCGAGGGTGAATCGGTGTTGATCAGGTCCATCAGCCACTGGACCATCTGCGGCTCCAGATCGCGAAAGTAGGAGAGAAGCGTGCTCATGGATAGAAATCCGGGGCTCGCGGGTTCCGACCCGCTTCATGGCTCGTCGGGACATGCGCGTCCCGCGGAGGGTTGGGGAGGCCTCAATAGATGCGGGTCAAAGGACTTGCAATCAGACCGGTTCCATCCCATGCCGCCCGACCGGAATTTGCCGCCCGGGACCCGATGGAGCCGGCGTCCCCGAAAATGCCGACCCAAAATACCACAGTTGCCGAGTGTCCCTTCACCATAAATTTACACCGATGACACAGCGGTTCTTGCTAAGATAAAGGTCCACCGCAGAATTGACTTACATTTACATCCATGAGGGTAGCGCCCAATCGCCCTGGGTCTTGAACCGGCGAGTCCCATCGACCTTCGCCGAGCCGCCCCCAGAAAGGCAGACCGAAATGAATTCCTCACGACGATCGTTTCTGAAAGCGTCCGGGGCCTGCACCATGGGCTTTCTGGGGCTTCGTTCTCTTACCGGCAAGGGGTTTTCGAAGCCCCTTCCCAAACCCACGGCTCCCGCGGGTTATGGAGATCTGCAGCCCGACCCGGAGGGAGTGATCGAACTCCCCGCGGGCTTCACCTATCGGATCCTTTCCGAGGTGGGAGAGTTGATGGACGACGGCTACAGAGTGCCGGGTCTGCATGACGGGATGGCTGCCTTTCCGGGTCCGTCAGGGAGCACGATTCTGGTCCGGAATCACGAGCTGGGCATCGATCATCAGACCATCGGAGCCTTTGGCCCCATCAACCAGTTGCTCAAGGCCGCAGACCGGCAGAAACTGTACGACGCCGGTCAAGGGAGGAGGCCCTGCCTGGGAGGAACCACCACCGTGGTCTACAACACTCGCCAGATGCGCCTGGAAAAGCACTTCCTGAGCCTGGGCGGAACGGTTCGCAACTGCGCGGGGGGGCCGACTCCCTGGGGAAGCTGGATCACCTGCGAGGAGACGATTCAGAGGGAGGAAGGACTCTACGCCAGGGACCACGGCTACAACTTCGAAGTGCCGGCCACCAGCGAAGTCGGGTTGACTCCCGCAGTTCCCCTGAAAGCCATGGGACGCTTCGTGCATGAAGCCGTCGCCGTCGATCCCAATTCCGGGATCGTCTATGAAACCGAGGACCGGGGTGACGGGCTCCTGTACCGCTTCATCCCGAACAAACCCGGTGAACTGACAGCCGGCGGACGTCTACAGGTATTGAAAGTGAAGGGGAAACCCGGTCTCGACACCCGCAACTGGAACGCGCGCAAGGTGCTGCCGGGTCATGTGTTCGAGGTGGAGTGGGCTGAAATCGATGACGTGGAGTCCCCCAACGACGATCTGCGCTATCGGGGTTTCGAAGACCTGGGCGCGGCCCGCTTCGCCCGGGGCGAAGGCATGTGGTGGGACAAGGGATGGATCTATTTCGTCTGCACCAACGGCGGTCTGAACCAGAAGGGGCAGGTGTGGCGATACGCCCCCAGTTCCGAGGAAGGAAAACCCGGCGAGAAAAACAGCCCCGGCAAGCTGGAACTCTTCATTGAGCCCAACGACGGCAATTTGGTCGAGAACGCCGACAACCTCACGGTTGCGCCCTGGGGGGACCTGGTTTTGTGCGAGGATGGATCGGGCGAGCAATTCCTGGTCGGGGTGACGCCGAGGGGCGATCTCTACAAGCTCGGCCGCAACGTATTCAACAACTCCGAGTTTGCCGGTTCGACCTTTTCACCCGACGGAACCACCCTCTTCGCCAACATCCAGAATCCGGGCATCACCCTGGCCATCACGGGTCCCTGGCAAGGAAAGAAGAGTTAGCAGAAATCCCGCTGAAGCACCCCCTCCCCGCGCGCTGAGAGGGGGATAGCGGACAGGCAAGCGTGTCTCCCTCTCCACCCCTGCCCGTCCACACCTTCGAGCGCCTGGAGAGGCATTGCCTGACCCAGCAAGCTGACAGGCTTTCCACCTCTCCCGGCCTCCCAATTCCGGTCCCTCCATGCCGGCACTTGGGCACCTGCAACCCTGAGCATTGCCCAAATGCCACCTTTGCACTAGAATTCCGGCCAACGAGCTCGGCTCCGCAGCTTATCGCGATCAACCGCTCCGGCCATCAAAGGGCAGCTTCGGTGGCACCCTTTGTCCCACAGCCACTCTCTCTTGGACTACGTTCCAGGGTGAACAGCTCCTGGGAGGCTCCCTCGTTCAAGCGGCTGTGGGATAGGAAGAATAACATGTATTTACCGCATGTCAAGAGGTTTAATACCGCATTTACAAAATAAATCCGCTCGTCGAGCGAAAAGTTCTGCGCCTGAACGTCACTTCGTTGAAAACAAACACATTAGATTTTCCTGCCCAGCCTTTTGCAAAATTTCGGGGAGTAGGGGAGGTTGTTGAATTACTGGAAAGACTTCGATCGGCAGTTCGTGAATTGCCCTTTTTAAAATCGTCTCCTACGAGTTCTTCAAAAGTTTTTCCAGTAATTCAACAACCTCCCCAGCGCTGCACGACGGGATGAGTCCGCAAGCCTCTCCGGCTTCTGATCCGCTTCAGGCCGAATTTTGACGGTGAGGAAGGCTCTCCTGCCCAATCAGTCGTAAAGACTTCGTCCATGTCCTCACCTGTCACACCTAATGGAATTGATAAGAAATGGGTTAGTGACACACTGAACCGACTCGGCCTGGACGCCAAGATCGGCCAACTGATCATGCCGGCCATCCGCGGAACTCACCTCAACGAAGCCGGCGACGAATACAAACGGCTGCAGCGCCAGGCCCGACAAGGCCGGGTAGGCGGTTTCATTCTCTTCGAGGGAGACATCTACGAGTCAGCCGTCCTCATCAACCGACTGCAGTCCCAGGCACCCATTCCCCTGCTGATCGGATCCGACTTCGAACGGGGGGCCGCCTTCCGCATTCGCAACACCCTTCCCCTGCCCTGGAACATGGCCGTGGGAGCCACCCGATCGGAGCAATGGGCCTACCGGCAGGGACGCATCACCGCCCGGGAAGCTCGAGCCCTGGGGGTCAACTGGATTTTTGCCCCGGTGGTGGATGTCAACAACAATCCTGCCAATCCGGTCATCAACATCCGTGCCTATGGAGAGGACCCGCAAATGGTGGGTCGGCTGGGCGCGGCGTTCGTGGCCGGAGCCCAGCGGGCCGGCGTTCTGGCGACGGCCAAACACTTTCCCGGCCATGGCGACACCGAGGTGGATTCCCATCTGTCCCTACCGGTGATTACCGCTCAACGTCCGCGGCTGGAGCGCATCGAGTGGGCGCCCTTTCGGGAGGCGATAGGGGCCGGCGTGATGACGGTCATGACGGCTCACATCGCCGTCCCGGCCCTGGAGTCGGACCTTCGCCGTCCGGCCACGCTTTCAGCGGCGATACTGGAACAGGTCTTGAGGAACGAGTTGGGATTTCAGGGTCTGGTGGTTTCCGACTCCATGAAGATGAAGGGACTGACTCGAGGCTACTGGAGCGGCGAAGCGGCCGTTCAGGCCCTGGAGGCCGGTGTGGATGTCCTGCTGGATCCACCCGACGCCCAGGTCGTCTTCGGCGCGTTGCTGGAGGCAGTAAAGACGGGTCGCCTATCCGAGGCTCGGGTCGACCGCTCGGTTGAGCGCATCCTGCAAGCCAAGGCCTGGCTGGGGCTGAGCCGGCGGAAGCGAACCGACCTGCGGCAGCTCGCTCGAAGAATCAATGCTCCCGCCCTGCGGCAGCAAGTCCAGGACCTGGCCGATGCCTCGGTCACCCTGGTGAAGGACGATCCTTCTCAAGTGCCGCTGGATGTCCGGGGGATCCGCTCGGGACACCTGATCGTCGTTTCCACCAGGCCATCCCCGGGCGCTGCCGCCGATCTGGAGGGTTGCCTCAGGACGCGACTCGATTCGCTGGAAGTGGATCGTCTCTCCTCCGATGCGGCTCGCTCGCTGCTGGACCAGGTCAGGAACAGGGCCGGCAAAGCGGATCTCTGCATGGTGGCCCTGCATGTTCCGCTGGTGACCGGGACCGGCCGGCTGGGGTTGTCGCCGCTCCTGGCGGATTGGTTGGGGGGGCTGGTCCGGGTCAAGCCCTCCACGCTCCTGATTTCCCTGGGCGACCCTTACCTGATTCGGCAACTCTCCTTTTTCCCCACCTATCTCTGCACCTTCAGCCACGTTTCCACTTCTCAGAGGGCGGCAGTCAAGGCTCTCTTCGGAGAGATTCGCCTGGCCGGCCGGCTGCCCGTGTCGATTCCGGGCACAGCCGAACGGGACACCGGCCTCCAGCGCGACGCCTTACCGATGGTCCTGGAAAAGGCCCGTGCGGATGCGTCCAACCCGCCCCAAAGGGGTATCCGGACCTTGCGAACCGAACTGCAGCGGCTTGTCCGGCGCTTCATCGACCTTCAAGCCTTTCCTGGAGCTTCATTGGCCGTAGGCTACCGCGAAAAGCTGCTGGTTTGCCGAGGTTACGGCAGGCTGGACTACACTTCCACCAGTCCTGCGGCAAACTCGAACTCCGTCTATGACCTGGCGTCGCTGACCAAGGTGGTTTGCACCACCACCCTGGTCATGCAGGCCATTGAACGCGGGATCATCGACCTGGACGACCGGCTCGAACGCTTCTTTCCGGAGTTTCGGGCCGGCAACAAACGGCAGGTCGCCCTCAAGCATCTGCTGTCGCACTCCTCCGGGCTACCGGCCCATGTGCCTCTCTACAAACATGCCGGCGGCAAGGAAGATATCCTGCGACGGATCCTGGAAACTCCTCTGGAGTACCCAACCGGCAGCCGGAGCCTCTACAGCGACCTGGGCTTCATTCTGCTGGGGGCGGTGGTGGAAAGAGCTTGTGGAGACAGCCTCGACAAGCTGGCCCAGGATCAGATCTTTCGTCCCCTGGGCATGCGCCGGACCTGTTTTCTCCCCCCTTCCGACTGGAGGCCTCGCGTTGCCCCTACGGAAATGGACCCGTGGAGAAAGCGCTTGCTGAGGGGCGAGGTTCATGATGAAAACGCCTGTGCCATGGGAGGAGTGGCTGCCCACGCCGGTCTTTTCGGCACGGCGGGGGACCTGGCAGTGTTTTGCCAGTCTCTGCTCAACGGCGGCGTCTACAACCATCGCCGCATCCTGAAGCGGAACACCCTGGAAATCTTCACACAACCTCAAGCCGACCCGCGCGACAGCAGCCGTGCCCTGGGTTGGGATACCCCTTCCCCCAACAGTTCCGCCGGCGACAAGCTGTCGCGGCAGTCTTATGGCCATACGGGATTTACCGGAACCTCGTTGTGGATCGACCCCCGGCGCCGGCTCTTCATCGTTTTCCTGACCAACCGGGTGCATCCCACCCGGAACAACACCGCCATCCAGTCGGCCCGCCGTGAAGTTGCCGACACCGTGGCCGAGGCGGTGGACCAATGGGAGATAATGCAGGCGGAAGACGCAGGGAGGGACGGGACATGAAGCGACTGGCAGTGACCGCCGGCAGGGTCATGACTCCCGACCGGGTGATTCTGGACGGAGTGGTTCTGGTCGAAGGCTCCAGGATCCTGGAAGTCGGAAGCCGGGCGGCGGTGCGGTTTTCCGGGGACGAATTCGAGGTCATGAACCACCCCCGACAACTGCTGGCTCCGGGTTTCATCGATGTCCACATCCACGGTGCTCTGGGGCGGGATGTGATGGAGGGCACCGGCGAGGCTCTGGAGGTGATTTCCGGCTTCCTGGCCGCCCACGGCACCACCTCCTTTCTGGCCACGACCATGACGGCCTCACCCATCGCGACCCTGCGAGCCGTGGAAGCCCTGGGACGCCAGGTGAATCAACCCCTGCCGGGCGCCCGCATGCTGGGACTCCACCTGGAAGGCCCCTTCATCAACCCTGAAAAGCGGGGTGCCCATCCCGCCGAGCACATTCGTCGCCCATCGGCCCTCATCTTCGAGCAGTTGCTGGCCCGCTCCGGCCGTCAGGTCAAGCTGATGACGCTGGCTCCGGAAGTCGAGGGGAGCCTGGAACTGATCGAGTTTGCCCGTTCCAGAGGAGTCGTCGTCTCTCTGGGCCATTCCAACGCCACCCTGGAAGAAACCCTGGCGGCCATCGATCTGGGGGCCGCCAATGCCACCCATCTCTTCAATGCCATGAGGAGCTTCAGCCATCGCGATCCGGGAATACTCGGCGCCGTCCTGACCGCCCCGCAAGTCTGGGCAGAGCTGATTGCCGATGGGGTACATGTTTCGCCGACTGCCGTCGAACTTTGCCTTCAGTGCAAGGGAGCCGGGAAAATTCTCTTGATCAGCGACGCCGTCAGCCCCACCGGCATGCCCGAGGGACAGTATCGCCTGGCCGATGGTGAAATTACCCTTTCGGACGGTGTGTGTCGAACGCCGGACGGCACGCTGGCGGGCAGCATTCTGACCCAGGATCAAGCCCTGCGGAACCTGGTCCGGTGGAGCCGCCTGCCGGTGCAAACCGTGCTCGGCATGCTGACCCGCAATCCGGCCCAATCCCTGGGAATCGCCGACAGCAAGGGAAGCCTGGCCGCAGGCAAAGACGCCGACATGGTGCTTCTGGACGAGAGTCTCGGGGTTCATACCACCATCGTCCAAGGGGAGGTGAGCCACACCGTTGGATAGGATCCTGATCAAAGGGGGCACCGCGCTGCGGGGCAGGGTCACCGTCAGCGGAGCCAAGAACGCGGCCCTGCCGGCCATGGCGGCGACCCTGCTGACAGGGGAGCCCGTCAAGCTGCGCAATTTACCCAGGGTTCGAGACATTCAAACCACCGGCCGCCTGCTTCAGGAAATGGGCTGCCGGGTCTGTTTGAACAGCCCGCGGAAGGGCCACGGCTGTGAGCTGGTCACCGGCAATTCCATCTCTTGCGTCGCCCCCTACGAGATGGTCAAGACCATGCGTTCTTCGGTCCTGGTTCTGGGACCTCTGCTGGCCCGATTCGGGCGGGCCCGGGTGTCCCTGCCCGGAGGTTGCGCCATCGGGGCCCGCCCCATCGACCTCCACATCAAGGGGTTGAAGAAACTCGGCGCCAGCCTGAAGATCGAGCACGGCTACGTCGAGGCCAAGGCGCCCCGCCTGACCGGAGAAACGGTGGTCTTCGACCGGATCACCGTCACCGGGACCGAAAACCTGATGATGGCTGCCTGCCTGGCCAAAGGCGAGACCATCCTGCACAACGCCGCCCGCGAACCCGAGGTGACCGATCTGGCCGACCTGTTGCGCTCCATGGGGGCCCGGATCGAGGGTGACGGCAGCAGCACCATTCGAATTCAGGGCAGGTCCGAGCTGGGCGGAGCCGACCACACCATCATTCCCGACCGCATCGAGGCGGGGACCTTCATGGTGGCCGGCGCCATTACCGGAGGCTCCGTGGAACTGGTCCATTGTCGTCCCGAGCACCTGACGGCCGTAATCGAGAAACTGGAAGAAGCCGGAATGGCCATCGAACCCAGCGGCCCCGACGCCTGCCGGGTGACGGCCCCCAGCCGGCTTCAGGCCAGGGATGTCACGACCATGGAGTATCCGGGCTTCGCGACCGACATGCAGGCGCAGTACATGGCGCTGATGACACAGGCTTACGGGTCTTCCATCATCACCGAGACCATATTCGAGAGTCGCTTCCTGCATGCCAGCGAGTTGGTTCGGATGGGGGCCGGCATCAGGATCGAAGGCAACCGGGCCGTGATCTCGGGACGCCGGGATCTGACCGGGGCCAAGGTGCTGGCCTCCGATCTGAGAGCCAGCGCCTCCCTGATCCTGGCAGGCCTGGTTGCCAGCGGAGAGACACTGGTTCAACGGGTGTACCACCTGGATCGCGGCTACGAATCCATTGAGAAGAAGCTGAAGGCACTGGGAGCAAGGATTGAGCGCATCGCCGATTGATTGCCAATCGGCCCTTACGGATTGGATAACTGCGGTATAATCCGAGGGTTTCTTCGGTAACTTGACTGAAAAGGGGCTAGCTACCATGCCAGATCGCGGAGATGGGATATTGTCGGCGTTGTCGGACTTCGTCAAGGAATGCCAGTGCCCGGCCTGCGGTTCGGCGATGAAGGTGGCACCCGTCTGGGATTTCGTTCTGGGCAAGGGACGGTCAGCCTGCGGGCACTGCTGGAAAACCTACGGTCTCAAGGAAGGCGCTCAACTCGACGGCTACAGCGTCAAGGTCGAGGATCTCGAACCCATCTCCGAGGAAACGGACGCCAACAGCTCCAGCGGTTATGTCTGGAATGCCGTCAAGCTGGAGAGCAGCCGGGTGGCGGCCGTGGATTTCTTCGTGAGCGTTGCCTTCACCGCCTTTTTCGACGGCCTGGAGCGGAACTACCCGGTCCTCAGCCAACAGGATTTCGACGTCACCTGGCGCTACCTCTCCCAGGCGGGAGCCTTCGCCGTCGACAGTCTCGACACCCGCATCATTGCCGACGCCTTCGAAAAGGTGGAACGCTACAAGCCCACGAGCTGATGTGCCGGTGGCTTCCACCCTTTCGCAGACACCACCGAGAGGCATCCGAGCGCTTTTCCATTCGAACCCAGTTCCCTGCCCTGGACATGAGTAGACCCGTTTGGGAAAAAGTGGCGGTTTTTGTGGCCCTGGTGTCGTTGGGTCCAGGCACGTTACCCGTTTATTGGCTCTTGCAGCCGGTAACGGGGCCCGGCACCGCCTCGGCCTCGCACCCCAGCCAGTGCGCCATCGGACAAAAACGCTGCTGCTGCCCCGAGAAATCCCGCCAGGCCCGGCCGGTCAGGACGAATCGGTGCCACCTTCCTTCCCTCCCCAACATGGAGTTTCCGGGAAAGTCGTGCGCCTGGTCGGCAGGATGTCAACGACCGGAGGCCGGCTTCCTGACGGTACGTGAACAGAGCGGCTGGCCGGCCCAGGAGAAGGCTGTTTTCTCCGTTCTCACCAGGGCCGCCGGCAACCGCATCCCTCTGCAGAAACCTCGACTTCCTCGGGGACACCATCCCTCCCCGTTTCACCCGCCGCGATTTTCCTGACCTACCCCCATCTTCGGCCCGGTTTCTGCGCCTGAAGAGGTCCCAGTGCGTCCGCATTCGGCTTCGGACGGCGAAGGACGCTGCCTCGCGCTGTCAGGCGCACGCAGACACCGGATCGTCCCATACCAGACCTTCCAGCACTTGCTTGGTCCACCGCGGAGGATCAGATGAAGACCAGTACACCCTGGCTGTCCCTGCTGGGTATCCTTACGCTGTTGTGTGGGAACCTCTTTTCGCAGGAGGAATCGATCACCGTTCGGGTGCGGGACCCCTCCGGCCTGCCCATCTCCGGGGCCACCGTCTCGCTGGCATTGCCCTCAGGCCATCAGACAGCCACCGGGCACACCCCGGCCGCCGGAAACGTGAACTTCAATGTCCCCAGCGGGTCTTATCTCCTATCGGTTGCGGCTCCAGGCTTCGCTCCGCACCGGAGAGAACTGGCGCTCCCGGCGGGCGAGGCTGCCGAGCTGACGGTTGAGTTGCAGCTGAGTTCGGTGGCCACTGAAATCGAGGTGGCGGCCACTGCGCCGGCTCAAATCGCCATCGAGGAAGTCCCGGCCGGCCGACTGCAGTCAGGCCCGCCTCGGGATCTGGCCGAACGACTCAAGGAAGTGCCCGGCGTCCTGGCCATTCGACGGGGCGGAACCAACCTGGAACCGGTGGTCCAGGGATTGCGGGAATACCAGGTGGCCATGGTGGTTGACGGATCCCGGGCCTTCGCCGCGGGACCTGCCAGGATGGATTCCGAGATCAGCCATGTCGATCCGGACCAGGTCAGCAGCCTGGAGGTGATCAAGGGCCCTTACGCTCTGAGCGAGTGCGCCGGCGGCCTGGCCGCCGTCCTGGTGAAGACCGATCCCGTGCCCGTGCACGACAAGATGGCTTTCGGCGGTTCCGTCTCCTCCGGGTATTCCTTGAACGGCGCCAACCGCTGGGGCCATACCCGATTCTTCGCCGCCGGGCGGAGAGCCGGCATCAGCGTGAGAGCCTCCGGTGGCAAGGGGGACGACTACCGCGCCGGAGCCCGAGGAGTCGCCGCCCCAACCATTCCGGGCCGGTTCGGAGAATACCAGTTAGGCGGAAAACTGCGGTTGAACCTGACCTCCAACCAGGAACTCACCCTCGACTCGGGCCTCGACACCCAACAGGACCTGGACTACCCCGGCCGGCTGCTCGACGCCAACCACTTCATCACTCGGTCCTGGAACGGCGCCTACTACCTGAAGGAACCCGCCGCCGCCGTTCAGAGCGTTGCCTTCAGGCTCTACCTGAGCAAAAAGAGCCACCGCATGAACAACGACGGCAAGCCTACAGCCATGGACAGCCCCGGGAGAGTGCCTCCCTTCGGGCTGGCGGTCTCGCTGCCAACGGAATCGGACACCCTGGGAGGGGCGGGACGGATCAGCTTCCAGCCCCGTTCCGGATGGGCCATTCAAACCGGCTTCGACTTCTACGACCTGGCCCAGCAGGCGACCCGATTCATCTCCCGGCGCAGCAACGACCGGCTCCTGTTTCGGGACAGTGTCTGGCCGGACGCGCGTATCCGCGATCAGGGGTTCTACCTCACCTCCGCCAAGATTGGCGAGAACTGGGGCATGGCGGCAGCCCTTCGATTCGATGCCGTCCAGGCCGAGGCCGCCCAGCCGTCGGATTTTTTCAGGGCCAACACCTCGGGGGCCATGCACCGGAAGGAGTTCAACACCAGTTGGAGCCTCACCGCCCGGAGAAATCTGACAAATGCGGCGACGGTATCGGGAGGATTGGGCCGGGTGGTACGCACGGCCAATGTGCTGGAGCGCTACTCCGACCGCTTCCCCAGCACCAAGTTTCAGGTGGCGGCCGAATTCATGGGGGCCCCCGGCATCGGACCGGAAACCAGCACCCAGGCGGATCTGGGACTGGAGCTCCGTTGGGCGGGAATGCGCCTGCGAGGAGGTGGATTCTATCGTCGAATCCAGGATTTCATCACGGTGGCTCCGGCTCTCGGCATCCGCAAGCGACTGCCCCTGAGCCCGCCGCAGGTCTTTCGCTATCTCAATGGTGACCATGCCGACTTCAGGGGCTTGGACGTGTCCTTTCGCGCCCCCCTAACGGACGGATTGGAGTTCGGAATTCAAGGCGCTTACACCCTGGCCGACGACATCGAGCAATCCCTGGCAGCCATTGGCGTCAATGAGCCCGTCCTCGGCATTCCGCCCTTTGAAGTTCGTTCCCGGCTGCGTTACACGGGCCGCTCGGCTCCCTTCTTTGGAGAATTCGAAATGCGCAACGTCGGACCTCAGGACCGGGTGGCGGCCTCCCGGCTGGAGACGCCCTCCCCCGGATTCACCACCCTCAGCCTGCGAGGGGGGATGCAGCTCCCCAAGCGCCTCTCCCTGGAAGCGGGGGTAGAGAACCTCGGCGACAAGTTCTACTTCGAACACCTGAATTCCCTGAATCCCTTCACCCGTGAAAGAGTTCCGGAGATGGGACGCAATATCTTTGTGGGTGTGACCAAAAAATGGTAAGTGTCCGGGCAGGGGTTCCGGTTGGCGGTTCCCGCGTTACCGAGAGGTCGCCATGGTTCGGCCGAGAATAATTTCCCCTATAGCAATGATGGTATTGGTTGTCCTCATGCTGGGCCCGTCCCTGGCCGCCCAGATCCGGGTCGGCACCGTACGGGGAACGGTTCTCGACCCGACCGGAGCAACCGTCTCCGGGGCCCTGCTCCGGCTCAGCAACCGCACCACCGGGTTTCAACGCCAGACCTCCACTGGTCCCGGGGGCGCCTTTCACTTCAACAACCTCCCCTTCGACCCCTACCTGCTGCGAGTCGAGGCCGCCGGATTTCAGCCCTGGAACGGCCCGGTGCGTGTCCGTTCCAATCTCACCGTCCAGGTTGAGGTTACGCTCAGCCTGACCACACCCACCGAGACTATCCGGGTGGAGGCGCTGGTGGAATCCGACACGCAGGGCCTGGAAACCGACCTGGACCAGTCCTTCATCGAGCGGCAACCGGGAGCCCAGCCCTCAGCGGGACTGCAGGAGGTCATCGCCACGGTTGCCGGGTGGATCAGTGAAGACAACGGCCTGCTGCACGTGAGGGGGGTGGACGACGGATTCCTGTTTCTGATCGACGGGATCCCGTTGACCGACCGCACCGACCGCCTGTTTGCCGGCTCGCCCCAGACGGAGATGATCCAGTCCCTGCAGGTCATCAACGGCCATTTGCCGGTGGAGTACGGAAATGCCTCCGGGGCGGTAGTCCACCTCACCCCCAAGTCGGGGATCGACCGGCCCCTGGGCGGTTCGGTCACTCTGGCCGGCGGCAACTTTCAGAGCGGCCAGGCCGGCTACACCCTGGCCGGAGGTCTCGGCAGCCAACTGGGCTTTTTCCTGGCTCACTCCGTGGCCGGGTCCGGTCGGCGCTACCTCGATCCGGTGGACCCCGGCAACTTCAACAACCGGGGATGGGCTCAGCGATTCGACTCCCGCATCGACTGGCATCCCTCGGCCCGCGACATCCTGGTCGCAAACCTGTCGGGCCACGGAAGCCGCTTCAGGGTCACCAACACCCAGGCACAGGAGCAGGCCGGACAGCGCCAGCGCCAGCAACTGGACGACAACCACCAGTCGTTTGTCTGGCAACGAAACTGGTCGCCTTATACAACCACCAACCTGGGGGGGTATCGCCGTTACTTCCGGTCCGAGCTGATCCCGAGCGCCAACGACCTGCCGGTCTCGGCCTCCCAGCTTCGCCGCCACCTGCGCTCGGGTATTCTGGTGAATCTGACTCACTGGGTCGGGGGGCACACCCTCAAGGCGGGGGCCGACGCCCAACGGGTCACCCCACGCGAGTTCTTCTCCTTTTTCGTGACCGACGAGGAATTCGGCGAAGAAGTGGACTTGAGCGATCTGGCGCTCGAGTTCGATCGCGAGAATCCCTTTCTCTTCCAGGAAGAGGCGGTGCGGGGACAGGGGTCCGTTTTTCTGCAAGACACCTTTTCGCTGGGAGGGAACCTGACCATCAACGCGGGCGTCCGCCTCGACCACACCGCCGTCATGGTTTCCGCCACCCAGGTCAGCCCGCGTGCCGGCGCCGCCTTTCTGGTGCCCTACAGCCAAACCGTCCTGCGGGCTTCCTACAACCGGCTGTTCATGCCGCCTCAGATCGAGAATCTGCTGCTCTCCTCCTCCGAGCAGGCCCGGCGACTCTCTCCCTTCGCAACGCCGGAAGGCATGGGCGGCGCGCGGGTGGCGCCGGAGAGGCAGCACGCGTTCGAGGCAGGATTCGGCCAGCCCTTCGGCGACTGGTTTCAACTCAATGCCGCCTACTGGTGGAGACTGGTGAGAAACTATGCCGATCCCAACGTGTTTCTGGGAACAACCGTCATCTTTCCCAACTCGGTGGCCAAGGGGAAGGCCCAGGGACTGGAGGCCCGCATCGATTTTCCGGAGCGAAGGGGTTGGTCCGGATACCTGAGCTATTCCAACGCGCGTGTCTTTCAGGTGGGACCGATCAACGGAGGACTGTTCCTGGAGGAAGAAGTGATCGAGATCGGGCCCGGGACCAAGTTCAATCCCGACCACGATCAAAGAAATACCGGCGGGTTCGGGATGATCTACGAGCATCCCTCCGGATTCTGGGTCGGGCTGTCAGGACGTTACGAAAGCGGGCCGCCCCTGGAAGTGGAACTGGACGAGTTGGACGAGCTGATGGAGCGGCCGGGGGCCGAGCTGGTCGACTTCGACCGCGCGCGCGTCAAGCCCAGGGCCCTGTTCGACTTCTCACTGGGGAAAGATTTCTTCTCAGACCGGCGCATCACCCTCCGGACCCAGTTCGATGTCCGCAACCTGGGCAACCGGCGCTTCGCCTACAATTTCGGCAACCCCTTCAGCGGGACCCACTTCGGCCACCCTCGCATGTGGAGCGGCCGCATTCGGCTTGGCTTCTGAGCCGCCCACCTGAAGTCAAGGGCTGGTTTTCCGGCGGGTCATTCGGTAAGCTGTAGGCTTTGACGGCGCCAGCAGAGGGCGCTACGGTTCCCATCTCAGCCCCCCCGGAATCCAGTGAAAGACAAGAAAGCCCACGCCCTGATTCTCCCTGCCCTGGCCGTGATGCTGTTCGGCCTGCTGACCGTCTCCTGCGCGCCGGCTCCCGAGCCGGAGCCTGATCCCGAACCGCCCAAGCCTCCCTCGCCGGTCGCGGCCCATACGGCCTTCCACCGGCTCTACGTTCAAGCCCGGCACTGGTCCGCCGATTCGCTGCCGCTGCGCCTGTCGAGCTTCGATCTCAAGGAGGTCCCCGGCAAGGCCGGAAGGTACGCCGTATGGCAGGCCACCTTCGTGTCCCCCCAAAAGCGAAAGTCCGTCACCTACACCTACTCGGTGGTCAAATCCGGCACCAGCATCCGCAAGGGGGTCCGAGCCGGCATACCGGAAGCCTGGTCGGGAAGAGGACAGGCCCGACCCTTCATCATTCAGCTCTTCAAGATCGACTCGACCAAGGCCTACGACAAGGCGGCGGAAAAGAGCGCGGCCTTTCTCAAGAAAAACCCCGATCTCCCCATCCACTTCCTGCTGGAATCCACTCCCCGATACACCCACCCCGTCTGGCGCGTAATCTGGGGCGAAACCCGCGGCTCCGCCAAACGCACGGTGTTTGTAGACGCGGCCACCGGCCTCCACCTGAATACGCTGTAGGCGCCTGGAGCTTGAGGGACACGGCCGGGTGGCGAAGAAACTCATTTCTCCATTATTCCCCGGCGTGTCTTCGTGGTTTTTCGTGGGTATCTTCTTGTCTTTTGGAGTTCAGTCCGCCGCGGGAAACGTCCTTTCCATTTCCCTGCGGATGAGGACGGCGGGATTGGCCGGGTCGTAGCGCACGTCGGACCAGCCGATGGGGCTGCCGGCGGGAATGTCGTTGAGGAGGGTCACTTTGTGGGCCAGGCCGATGGGAAGGCCTCCAAATGGTGCGGCCGCGGCCGAGGGTTGCAGCCTGCCGTAAACGGTATAGCCACCCTCTCCGTCGAGTACCTCGCCGGCCGAGAGATCCCGCTTGGCAGTGGCCACCACATCCCCGACAAGTGCGCTAGGGCATCCGGTTGCTTCTCCGGCCAGTCCAGCCTTGAGCACACTGACCGAAAGCTCCATTCCCACCAGGTGAACCGGCCGGTAGAGGGCCGCGTATCTGCTGCTGGCATCGGTCTGTAGACCATATTCGGTAAAGCATTCCTTGACATAGTCGTTGGGCGCCTCAAAGGTGACGTAGACACCCCAGCGCAGGTCTCCGGACACGGGACGGCCATCTCTTTCCAGGCTGGAGACGATCTCGACGGTTCCCGCGCGAGACAGACACCCCCCGCTGGAGCGCGGGCGGCAAACCTCCGCAAGCCGATCCTGCCCGCAAGGGGGGAAATTCAGGCCTTCCGCCTGGGGGCGAAGCCCGGTGGCGTTGGCCACGGCAGCCATTTCGATCGCCGACTTGGTGCCATCCAGAAAGGAGTTGAACATTCTCGGATTGAGCTCGCCACCCGCCACCTTGTCCTGGCTGAATCCATAGTGTTCCCATACGGTGTCCGGGGTGGAGGCGTGAAATTGTGGCAGATACTTGGTCCCCTTGCCCGCGCACACCACCTCGAAGCCGCTGCACCGGGCCCAATCCACCAATTCGCAGATCAGCGCCGGCTGGTCGCCGTAAGCCAGGCTGTAGACGACGCCGGCCCGCCGAGCCCGTTGGGCCAATAGGGGGCCGGCCACCACGTCGGCTTCCACGTTGACCATGACCAGGTGCTTGCCGTGCTCGATGGCTCCAAGGGCGTGCCGGATTCCCGCGACCGGATCGCCCGTGCTTTCCACGATGACATCCACGCCCTCAGCCGACAACAGCACCTCGGAGTCTTCCGAAAGCCAGGTCGTCCCCGCTTTCATCGCCTCCTGCAGGTTTCTGGCCCCCAATTGCTCGGCAGGCCAACCGGCCCGCCGAAGGGCCTGACTCGCCTTGTCCCTCGCGAGATCCACCACTCCCGCCAAGTGCAGCCCGTTCAGGCGGCGGGCCTGGCTGAAGAACATGGTGGCGAACTTCCCCGCCCCGATCACTCCGACCCGGAGCGGTGTGCCCGCCTCGGCCCGTGCAGCCAATTCCTGCAACAAGGAACGTCTCATTCGGATCTCTTGAGTCGATACGACATTGACGAGTGAGTCAGGTATCGTGAATCGGTACGGTTCCGTCAGCCGACAGGGTGGCTCGCAGCGAAGTTCAGAGGCGGCTAAAAAAAGAGCATGCGGGCGGGACGCCCGCGCTCCCGGGTGGTCCCGTCAATCCACGTAAGGCAAATTGCGATTGTTGGATCTGAGGCGCATTCAGTCCGTGTAACTCCCCAATCGACATTCAGCGATCAACAATTCATCCATCATTACTTCGTGGCCCTTCGCCGTTCTTCGTGGTCCTTCGTGGATATCTCTTTTGCCTTCGGCCCGAAATCGCAATGCCCGGCTCAATCCCAGCCGACCCGGACCCGGGTCCAGCGAATGCCGAACTTTTCCTGTTCCATGCACCAATGGACGCAGAGCAGGGTCTCCCGGTCCAGCGCGATGGCCGAGGGCAAGCCGAAGGCGAAGGTCTCCAGCTCGTTGATTCCGTCGGCTTCCTGCGGGGCTTCCCGGGAAGCCTGCGCGTCCCAGAGAGTTTCTTCACAGTCCAGCGTCCAGGAGTCGTCGGTGAAACGCACCAGGCAGGCGATAACGCCCTGCTTTCCGTATCGCCGGTTGTAGAGAACCAGCAAGCGGTCTTCGCCCAGCCAGATGGGGGTCATGGTCTGCCCCCGGATCCCCGTGGACCGCAACGGCCCCCAGGTTTCCCCGCCGTCGTCGGATATGACGAAATGGTCCTCGAAGTCGGAGTAGTCGCCCATGCGCAGCGTCCAGGACACCGCCATCACCCGGTCCCCGTCGAGCCGGGTCAGCTTCTGCTCGAAAAATCCCTTGACTCCTTCCGGATCCTTCATCGCCACCGAGGTGCGGGGCCAGGTCTTTCCCTCATCCTCGGAGATGAACATCACCAGCCGTTCTCCGAGCCGCTCCTGCTCAGTGAGGGTCGCAGCCGGCGCCAGCCAGTTGCCGTTCCTGGTGACGATGATGGGGCTGGCAATTTCAAAAGGGCCGGGAATGGAGGCCGGCAGCAGTTGGGGGTCGGTCCAGGTCTTGCCCTGGTCTCGTGAGAGACAAAGGATGGGGTCTTTTCGGGTGGCGCTTCCGAACTGCTTCTTCTCTTCCGGCGGATAGGCCCGCGTGCCATAGGCGATCACCATGCCCTGCGGAGTACGGCTCAAGCGCAGCGAATTGGTGGTGCGTGGATTGTCGCCGGGCTCCAGGATCGTCCCCTGCAGGCTCCAGGACCTGCCGTTGTCGGTGGAGCGAGCCAGGTCGGTTCCTCCGGTGACGCTCGGCCCTCCGCCGACCGTAAAGCCGGCCAGGATATCCCCGTTGTCCAGTCGGACCAGGGTGGGAAATGATGAATCCCGGTTGTCGATGATGCCGGAGTCTAGGATCTCGATACTTGGCATAACCACAGCCTCCTTTGGGGGTGGTTTATTGGAACATGGACGCCCTTGAGTGGGCGAAACCGGCCACGGAAGATGGCAGCCGCACTTTCAGCGGAAAGACTCACGAGCCGGCCGGATCGGAGAGGGGTGGATTCTTCCGCCGGAACAGCCCGCCGGCGCGAGCAAATAATGCTATCATAAGCCTTTAGCCGCACCAATCGCCCTCAGGGGATGCATTCCTGCCTCATGATTACCATCCAACGCCTTGGATTATTGCAGGCCCTGGGCACAGGGTTGAATCGCACGTTGCCGAGGCCTTGTCCGGGGAATGGGTTGATGGAACCCAAGCGGCCGGTTTGCGAACGGGTGAGTCGCCTGGGCCTGATGCTTGCGTTTCTGGCCCTGGGCGCCGCCGCCCCCGGCGCCGGTGCCGTAGCCGACTCGGAAGACTTCTTTGAGCTCCGCATACGCCCTCTGCTGGTGGAGAAGTGCTATAGCTGCCACAGCGAAACGGCCAGCAGCGGACTCAAGGTGAACTCCCGGCAGGCTCTGATCCAGGGGGGAACCCTGGGGCCCGCCGTCGTCCCCGGAAAACCGGCGGAGAGCCTCCTGATCCAGGCCGTGGATCATACCCACTCCCGCCTGCAAATGCCGCTGGGAGAGAAACTCCCTCAGCAGCAGATCGCCGACCTCATTCGCTGGGTCGAGATGGGTGCGCCCTGGCCCCGGACCCCGGTCGAGGTTCCGCCCGTTTCCGATGACCGGGAGTTCGAAATCACGGAAAAGGACCGGCAATACTGGGCTTTTCTTCCGGTTCGCTCCCCTGCCCTGCCCGCGGTCCAGGACATGCGCTGGGCCCGCACGGCCATCGATCGCTTCGTCCTGGCCGGCCTGGAAGACGCGGGCCTCAAACCGTCTCCTGAGGCCGGCCGTCGAGAGCTGATCCGGCGGCTGAGCTACAACCTTATCGGCTTGCCTCCCACCCCGGCGGAGGTGGATGCCTTCTTGCAGGATCGGTCCCCGCAGGCCTGGTCCAGGCTGGTGGATCGCTTGCTGGAATCCCCCCACTACGGGGAACGATGGGGGCGCTACTGGCTGGACGTGGCACGCTATGCAGAGGATGACCTCTACGGCCCCGCGGGAAATTCTCGATATCCCAACGCCTGGCGCTACCGCGACTGGGTGATCCAGGCCTTCAACCGGGACATGCCCTACGACCTTTTCGTCAAGGCTCAGATCGCCGGAGACCTGATGCAGCGGGAGGACAGGGACGGGCTGCTGGCCGGGACAGGATTCCTCAGCCTGGGAGTCTGGTATTACGGCGCCGTGCAGGCTCCCCAGGCCCGGGCCGACGAACGCTTCGACCGCATCGACGCCATCTCGCGTGGATTCCTGGGTCTGACGGTGGGCTGCGCCCGCTGCCACGACCACAAGTACGACCCCATCGCCTTCAAGGATTACTGGGCATTGGACGGGATCATGGCCAGCACGGTCTACCGGGAGTATCCGCTGGCGCCCGAGGAGACCGTCGAGGCTTACCGGGAGCACGACAAGAAGGTGAAGGCGCTGGAGGACTCGATCAAGAAATTTCTCGATGAGCAGTCCATCCAGCTCAGCGAAATGCTGGCCTGGAAGACCTCGCGATATCTGCTGGCGACCTGGAAATCGCTGCAGGATCCGGACCTCTCCCGCGCCGAATTGGCCCAAGCCAAGAAAATCGACCCCGAGTTGCTGGAAGCCTGGTTCGCTTACCTGACCTCCGAGGAAAGGCAGCACCCCTACCTGCAGGCCTGGGACGACCTGAGGGCCCGCGGTGGAACCCCGGCGGAAGCCACGAGGATCGCCGAGGACTTTCAGGCGCTGGCCCTGGCCGTCTTCGCCGAGAAGAAGGAAGCCGATGAGAAGAATCACATCATCCTGGAGTCCAACAAGCCGAAAGTGGACCCCGAGACGGCCGTCTACCTTCCCAACGGGTTTATGGTCGAAGATTTCTGCCACATCTGCGAGCTGACGCTCGAACCCATCGTCCGTGAAAGGTACATTCTCTGGCTGGATTTGTTCGGGGCGACCGACCTGACCAACAGCTTCATGAAGGAGGAGTACGGCCTGTTCCGACTGCAGGACAAAAAACTGGAAAGTTACCTGAAGGGCGAATGGAAGACCTATCTGACGACATTGCGCTCCAGGCTGGAGGGGTTGAAGAGCGGCAGCCCCTCTGCCTATGCCTATATCCACGGGATGGCCGACTCTGCCCGTCCCGGTGATTCCCGCATCCACGTCCGGGGCAATCCCTACGACCTGGGCGATACCACCCCGCGCCGCTTCCTGACCGTGCTCGGCGACGGAAGGCCTCAACCTCTTGACCAGGGAAGCGGTCGCCTGCAACTGGCCGAGGCCATAGCCGCCCATCCCCTGTCGGCTCGGGTCATGGTCAATCGCCTCTGGCAGAACCACTTCGGACAGGGCATCGTCCGAACCCCCGGCAATTTCGGCCGGCTGGGCACGCCACCCACTCATCCGGAGCTGCTGGAATACCTGACCCACCGTTTCATCCAGGGCAACTACTCGGTCAAGGCCCTGCACCGCGAGATTCTACTGTCGGCCACCTACCGGCAAAGCAGCCTCCACCGGGAGGCGGCGGCTGTCAAGGACCCTGAAAACCGGCTGCTGTGGCGAGCCAACCGGCGGCGGCTGGACGCCGAGGCTCTACGGGATTCCATCCTGGCAATCGCGGGAACACTGAGTCCCGACATCGGTGGAGCTTCGGTGGATCTGTCCAAGGATGCGCGACGCCGGAGCGTCTACGGGCAAGTGAATCGTTCCAAGCTGGACAGCATGCTGGCCCTTTTCGACTTTCCCGACCCCGGCTTGAGCAGCCAGCAGCGGGCCGTCACCAACGTGCCCTCGCAGAAGCTCTTCTTCCTCAACAGCAAGCTGGTCTGGGAGCAGGCCGGAATTCTGGCGGATCGAGTCCACGGGAAGGGAAACCGGCTGGACGGCCGCACGGTCGACCGGTTCTACCGACTGATCTTCGGCCGCCAAGCCACCCAGGAGGAACGCCAACTGGCTCTGAACTTCATGGATTCGGTCGAGGTCCGGAACCATTCACCCACCGACCCGTTGAGGCAATATCTGCAGACCCTGTTGAGCTCGAACGAGTTTTTGTTCGTGGACTGATTGAGGGAAACTCCATGACTATCCCCAAGACCTCCCAACTCGCGGTGAGTCGGCGCGATCTGCTCCGAATGATGGGCGGCGGCTTCGGCCTCTACGGCTATGCCAGTCTGCTCGGAAACTCCCGGCTGCACGCCTCTGTGCCGAGCGTTTCCGCCGATCCCCTGGCGGTCAAGGCAACCCACTTTCCCGCCAGAGCCAAGCGGGTCATCTTTCTCTTCATGAACGGAGGACTCTCGCAGGTCGACACCTTCGACCCCAAGCCTCAGTTGACCAGACATCACGGCCAGCCCATGCCGGGGGGGTACGTCAAGACCGAGCGCAAGACCGGCAACCTGATGCGCTCGCCCTTCCGGTTCAAGAGATACGGGCAGAGCGGGATTGAAGTCAGCGAGCTTTTCTCCGAAACGGCCAGGCACATCGACGACATCAGTGTGATCCGGTCCATGCACACCGAGGTTCCCAACCATCCTCCCGGAATGTTCCTGATGAACTGCGGCCACCTGCAACCGGGACGGCCCTCCCTGGGTTCCTGGATCACCTACGGACTGGGCACCGAAAACCGCAATCTTCCGGGCTTCATGGTGCTCTGCCCCTCCGGAGGTCCTCCCACCGGGGGCGTTCCCCTCTGGAACTCGGCCTTCCTGCCGGCGGTCTACCAGGGAACCCGCATCCCCAACGATCAAACGACCCCGGACAAGCTCATCCATGACATACGAAACTCCCACCTGACCCGGATGGAGCAGCGCCGCCAACTGGACCTGCTGCACCGGCTCAACCATTTTCACCGGCGGCAGCGCCCGGCCGATCCCCAGTTGGAGGGCAGCATCCACTCCATGGAAATCGCCTACCGCATGCAGGTGGAGGCCCCGGAGGTCTTCGACCTCTCCAAGGAGAATCCGGCCACGCTGGAGCGCTACGGGCAGAGCGATTTCGCCCAGGGCTGCCTCATGGCCCTGCGGCTGGTGGAAAGAGGTGTTCGGGTGGTCCAGGTCTATTTCGGCACCGGCCAGCCCTGGGACAGCCACTACGACATCATGGCCCATCAACGGCTGGCCCGGGAGGCCGATCCGGCCATGGCGAACCTGCTGCAGGATCTGAAGGACCGGGGCCTGTTCGAAGACACGCTGGTGATCTGCGGCAGCGAATTCGGCCGCACCCCGGTGGTGGAGACCAGCGGAGGCAGCGTGGTCCAGAACGGCCGCGACCACAACCATTGGGGCTTCTCGGTCTGGCTGGCGGGCGCGGGCGTGCGCGGCGGAACGACCTATGGGAGCACCGACGACTTCGGCTTCAAGGCCGTGGAGAACAAGGTCCACGTCCACGACCTGCACGCCACCGTCCTGCACCTGCTCGGCCTCGACCACGAAAAGCTGACCTACCGCTACAGCGGCCGAGACTTCCGTCTGACCGACGTCCACGGCCGGGTGATCCAGGAAGTGCTGACCTGAAGTGCCCGCGCCGTGCCGCCTCAGAAGGCGAACCCCACAGACACCGTCGATCGCAGCACCGGGACCAGGCCGATGCGGACTTCCGGGGCCAGGAACAGGCGCCTGGTCAGGAACAGGCGGGCGCCCAGGCCGGCCGTATAGTGAATGCGTCCCTGCGTTTCCCAATGGCGCTTGGGAAGTGAGGGATCGAAATGGGCCCTGGGGTCAGCCAGCCACGACCGGTACTGGGTGTATCCGACGCCGATGACCATGAAGGGTTTGAAACGCGAATTCGACAAGAACTCGTACTCCACCATGGGGTGGAAGAGCCTGGCGCGTTGCTTGTACAAGTCGTATTTGCCGAACAGATTGGCATGCAGAACCTCGAGGCCGACCCGAAGCCTCGGACCGACCGCGGCAGTCACCGATCCGCCTCCGGCCCAGGCTTCCGGCGGCGTGTCGTCCAAGCGGTACATGTAGCCCCAGTGAGCCCGCAGGTCGACTCGGTTCGGCTGTGCAGAGACAGGCTGGACGAGCAGGACAAGAGTTGCGACCATTCCCACGAGTAGCAGCTTTGATAGACGCATGACACCTCCAGGAAATCTAACGACGGGGCGCAAACCCCAGATTGACGGAGAAGCGAAAGCTCGGCGAATGCCCGATGCGGAATTGGGGAGAAATATAGAAGCGATCATTGCCCCAGATCTTGAGTCCCATGCCCCATCCCAACCCGCCCGGTCCCTTCCAAAAACGCCTTTTCGTACGATGGAAGTAGATCCCCCCTCCCATGATCATGTCGAGCGACCAACGCCTTGACGGCCTGGTGAGATCCTTGACCACGTTCAGGATCAGCATGTCGTCCCGGTGGTATCTCTCGCTCATGACGGTCATGAACGAGTATTCCGGCTCGAGGGCCCAGCCGCGCTTTCCAAAGTAGTGGCGGTAGGAAGCTCCGGCCGAGAGATGCTCGGAGGCCTTAGGGAAGGCGGCGCGTCCCAGGTGAAAGCGGAGTTCCGCCGGGCGAGACTGTGCCTCCAGGTGCAGGTTCGCAAGAACCACCAGAAAGAGAACTCCTGCGGCTTTGGCCAGCTTCAACCGGCTCCCATTGCCTGTTTTGGTGTTGGTCATGGTATCCCCCCTCCCCGATGGATCAGACTGGATGGCCTTTCGGGAAAACCCTCTCCGCATCCGGCCAACAAGGCCTCTGCTACCCGGTAAAACGACCGGCCAGCTCCCACGGCAGCCATCTGCCAGGTCTGTTCAGCAGCTCGCATCAATAGCCTGTGCGGTTGGGCGCTGATTGGGAACCACTCTCTTGACGCTTCCGGTGGTTGCGAGGCACGTTGTAGATACCCCCCATCCTGGGCGCCACCAGAAATGCGAAGGCCGTGGGCGCAGCGATGAACAGGGCAGCCACAAGCAACGTGCCCTTGGGAGTGAGATCTGAGCCCGGACGCAACACCATGGGCACTGTATAGGCGCTGCTGCCGCCCGCGGCGATCCATCCCTGGTAGCGCTTCCTGAAGGGCCGCCGGACCAGCACCCTGCGCACATCCTGCTTGCGGAGCGTGCGGGTTTTACCGCGCGGCAGCAGCAAGGTGACGGAATCGCTCCGAGCCGAGTGGAAGACGCCCTTGATCTTCCTCTTCCCTCGCGGGGCCCGGTCCTTGTAGAGCAGCACGGTGGTGCGTGTCCCGGGTGTGACGATCTGCACCCTGGTCCAGTCCCGCTTCACCCGGAATCCGGCAGCCGCCTCAGGGGCGTTGCTCGTCATCAACAGGACCAGCACCAGCGACACCCCTACCGCTCTGGCCATCTTCGAATGCGTTCCACCAATGACATTGGCATGGGTCATGACATCCTCCTTTCCCACTTGCTGGACAGGTCGTTTCAGGAATTGCCCGGCTCCGTCGATCCTGCAGGTGCCTGGAATCAACTCCGTCGGAATAAGGTCAAGTGAATCCGTAGCGGAGTTTCAGTCGAACTACACTTCCCTGATGCACGTGCCATGCCAAGTTGGAAGACCGACGAAAAATCCTGTAAATCTCTGATAATAGATGGCTTAAAACAATGACCTTCCAACAGGCAGCTCGGAGGTGCCTGTCAGGGATTTCCGACAGTGACAGCGCCGTTATCCAGTCACCGGTTGAATAATGCGGAAGGAATGGAGGTCGGCAGTGGGGACGGCATCCTTGCCAGGCTGCCTACAGCACTGCCACAAGCTCGGTGGCGTTGCTGCCAAGCACGACCGACCTGGAGTCATTGGTAGCGAACTAGCCGTTGATAAACAGCTTGGAGGGCACCCGGGGGCGGGGACGAGTCGACTCGGACACCACGAATCGGAGTGAATTTGTGGTGAGGCCTTAGTGTCGGCCTTCCCCGCTCCGAAGCAAGGTATCGCCTCGGACCTCGAGTTTCGGATCGGCCTGGCTGAGGTCCTGCAGAAACTTCATTTTGTCTTCGGGTGAGACGAGGGTTGCGCAGGCGGGTTCTGCCGACTCCCAATCGATCCTCAGCCTGTCCAGAGACCAGGCCGGGGCGCTATTCCAATCACTGGAGGGAGATACTCGCCGAATGGATGAGATGGGTATTTTCTTCCGCGTAAGACCCGAGCGAATGGTGAGGGTGGTGTGTTTGATTTCGTAGTAGAGCGGGTAGAGCAGGCCAAAAAAGATCCCAATTATTAAAAATGATCCTATGAATACGTTGAGCAGACTGGGACTCCAATCCTTTTCGATCCACAGGTAGATACCCAGCAAGAATGGAAATAGAAGACCGACTGCCACTACTGCGACCAGCCACCCATCCTTTTTGGAGTAGTGCTTGGAGTAGTAGGTCACGGGCGGGAGACCTGGTGCCGGAGGGGGGACTTGAACCCCCACGTGGGGTAACCCACGCTAGATTTTGAGTCTAGTGCGTCTGCCAATTCCGCCACTCCGGCAGAGTGGGGTGAGGTTAGCCCGCATTTCTCACCAGGCCGCTGGAGGCATTACAAGAAGTAGATTATCTTCAGCACCTTGATTGGCTCAATGTCAAGGGCTTGCGCATCACAGACGGCGCTGGGCATGCCCTGGCTTGTCCTTTTCCCTTCAGCGCGCACAGGCTCCCTCGACCGTAGAAACCGCTACGCTCTTCGGTCGCGAGCACGCGCTGAAGGGAAAATTCCTGCGCCATGATCATGCCCCCTGGTGAGAAATGCGGGCTAGGTGAAGCAGCCCCCGTAAATGGCCCCGGTTCGGAACGGATTCAGCGATCCTCATCCCGGGACGGCGTGGAGATTAGCATGCCGCCACCGATTTGTAAACGCGGTCCCGACACGCGGTCGCCACCATGAAGACAGGAAGATGGCGGCCGTTACTGCCCATCCGGGCCGGCCGAGTCGCCCCCGGCTCTCAGAACGGACCGGATGCCTTCAGCCACCTCGGGCGACGGGAACCCGGTCTCTCCCGTCACGATCAAGGCGAAGTTGACCGCCAGGATTTCTTCGGGATGGATGATGTAGGAGCTGTTCCTGCCGATCTGCTCGAAGAACCCCGACACTTCCTTGACCTCGACCAGCTTGGGCTTTGAGCCGGCCGGAGCGGAAGCAGTGGCGGCCTCGTCTTCCACGGCTTTCAGCAGAAGGCGAAACTGCAGATACCTGAAGAAGCTGCCTCCCTGAAGGGGGTCGTAGCGCTCGCTCCTGGAGTAGAGTACCGGGACTGCCCAGAACTGCCGCCCCTCATGCTGCACGCGGATGCGATGGGCGTTGACGGGAGCATCAGGGTTGGTGATCCTGCGCCGGGCGAGGGGCTTCGGCAACTCGACCTCGGGACAGCGTTCGAATCCGATCACCCGGTACAACCGATCCCTGATGTCCCGGTCGTGGCGGGACAGGACGTGGAACAGCTCATGGGCAACCAGTTGGGCGAGCTCTTCCGGAGACTGGTCGAGCCTGGTACGGGGCAGCACGACGGCCTGACCCCGGGTATAGGCTGCTCCTCCTTCCTCCTCTCCAGTGGTATGGACGAAATGAACGGTCTCCGGCCAATTCAGGGAATATTCACCCAGCGCGGGGCGAATACGATCGAAGGCCTGCTCGACTCTTTGCCTGTCCGCGCTGTCCCATTCGACGACCTTGCCGGCGACAAAGTTCAGAAACTCGGTCTCGGACACTTCCCGGTCGGTCTTCAGCCGAGCGGCCCGATCGAACGGGCTCAGGCGTCGGATAAAGCCATCCCGGGTCCGTAGGATTTCTCGGCCTTCTTCCAGTGACGCGAAAAGGAGGCTGATGGAAGGCGCCGGCTCTGTCTGCGCCAGGGCAATGGTTGCCCCCAGGCAGACCAGGCCGACCATGCAGAAGCGATGGGCCATTTCTTACCCGACTTCCTGATATTCTACCAACGCAGGATGGAGGCGCCCCAGGTAAATCCGGAGCCGAAAGCGGCCAGCACAACCACGTCTCCGGGCTGGACCCTGCCCGCTCGGACGGCTTCGTCCAGCGCGATGGGAATGGATGCCGCCGTGGTGTTGCCGTACCGTTGAATGTTGCTGAACACTCGTTCCGGCGGGATTTTCAGGGAGCGCACCACCGCTTCCGAAATTCGCAAATTGGCCTGATGCAGGACCAGGAGGCCGACATCCTCAATTTCCAGGTGGTTATCGGCCAGGGCTTCCCGGACGCTTTCCTGAAGGCGGTCGACCGCATGTTTGAAGACGTAGCGGCCGTCCATGTGCGGAAAGTGGCGGCCCTCTCTCAGCATCTCCTCCGTCAACCGAGGGTGTTCCAGCGAGGTCGGCGCCTCCAACCACAGTTTCCGGGCATATTTCCCCTGGGCGTGCAGTGGGCTGGAAAGGATTCGCCGGTTTCCGTTCTCCGAGCGGCCCACCACGACGGCCCCGGCGCCGTCACCGAAGATGACTCCAACATCCCGGCCGTGGGTATTCATCTCGAGTCCGGAAGAATGGACCTCGGCGCCGACCACCAGGATGTGGCGATAGGTGCCGGTCCTGACGAACTGGTCGGCGATGGAGAGACTGTAGACGAAACCCGTGCACTGATTGCGGACATCCAGGGCTCCCACCGTGTCAAGGCCCAGCTTTTCCTGCAGCAGGCAGCCGCAACCCGGAAAGTTGTACTCGGGACTCAAGGTGGCGAAGATGATGAAGTCGATCTGGTCGGGCGTCAGCCCGGCAGACTGCAGGGCCCGGTGGGCGGCCTGCAAACCCAGGTCGGTGGGACCGACTCCCGGCTCCACGAAACGCCGTTCGCGGATTCCCGTCCGCTGCCGGATCCATTCGTCCGAGGTGTCCATCACCTCTTCCAGATCGGCGTTGGTGACAATCTTTTCGGGCAGGTAGCTTCCGGTACCCAGGATTCTGGCGTTAAACATGGCGTTGGGCTTGCTCACACCTGCGAAGATCGGCCCGAGAACCGGTTTCTACGTCAACGACTCTTCAGGCTTGCCGGAGTTACCTCGGCTGCTCTCGGTAATAGAGCATCAGATCCGTCCCCTGCGGAGTGGCGCCGACCTGCCGGAGCATGGCGGCAATCTGTCCACGGTGATAGCTGGAGTGGTTGACGACGTGCAGCATGGCCCGCCAGAGCCGACTCGAATACCTGCTCCCCTGGGGGGTGGTCAAGGCGATGGATTGCTGCAAACCGGCGACGTCCAGTTCATCGACGAAGGCGGCAAGGGCGCGATCGACTTCTACCCAGCGACGGTTGGCTTCTTCGGGACTCGCAAAGGCTTCGGAGGGCAGGGGCCGGCTGGCCGACTGGCCCTTCCAACGTCTCAACCAGTTCCACTGGGCCGACACCAGATGAGCCACGGTCCCCTGCAGGGAACCGAAACTGGCGCCCAGGTCGCGTTTGAAGACTTCCGGATCCAAGTCCCGAATGGAATTCCTCACCCGCCCGTTGGCCCACCCGTTGTAGGCGTACAACTCCGTCAGATCCTCTATTCCCATGGTCGCAGCCTCCCTTCACTCTCGCTGCCGGATTGGCTCCCCCATTTAATGACGTTTTGTCGATGTTGTAAACCCAAAGCGGCCTGCCGGGACACCGCCACAGGACGGTGGGCAGGAATGGAGCAACACTTGGCCTCGCCTCCGCCCGGACCGGAGCATTTTTGAAGGAAAAACGACCGATCACTGGAAAAGAAGAACCGAGCCTTTTGCACAATTCGGCAGCGGAGCGTTTGCCGGGAATGGCCACAAAAGGCACAAAAACACCAATGGTGCCTTTTGTGCTTTTTGTGGTTACACAGCATTTTTCACCAGGTCACACCCGAAATTGACAGTGCTGGAGGACGCTGCTAGCATTGGTTGCTTCCGGCGGTTCTCCGCACCTGGGGCGACAATTCCGCCGCTACTGAAATTCAACAACTCTGGGAGAATCTCTTGGCCCGACTGACCCGGCATGAAATCCTGAAGGAAGACCGCTTCATGATGTTGGTGGATGAGACCCGCCACTTCTTCGCCAACAATCGTTCCGAAATCCTGCGCGGTCTGTCGGCCGTCGGAGTCGTAGCCGCTCTGGTGGCAGGCTACTACTACTATTCGGCCAAGCAGGAGGAGCATTCCAAAGAGGAGTTGGCCCGAGCCCTGGCGACCTACCATGCAACCGTGGGCAAGACCGAGTCGTCCGCATTGAGGGCTCCGGTTTTCTTTGAGACCGCCACACAGAAATATGAACAGGCCCTGTCGGAGCTTCAGGAAGTCATCTCCCGGCACGACTCCAGGGCGGCCGGCAAGATCGCCACGTATTACTCGGGCCTTTGTCTCCACCGCCTCGACAGGAGCTCGGAGGCCGTGTCTCTGCTTGAACCTCTGAGCCGGGAGCAGTCGGACTTCGGCGCATTGGCGCTGGCAGCCCTGGGAAGCATTTACGAGGACACCGCAGACCTGGCCAAGGCAACCGAGGTCTATCAGCAGTTGGTTGAACGCAATGCCTTGACAACGCCCGGAGAGACCCTGGCAATGCAGGCGGCCCTCCTTTACGAGCGACAGAACCAGAAGGAGCAGGCCGCCGAAATGTACCAAAAGGTCATCGACGAATTCCCCACTTCACCTGCCTCTACCGAAGCCGAGCAGCGGTTAAGGAAAATTGATCCCTGATGGTTGAGACCCTTCGTCAACGGGCGGAGGAGCACGAGGCCCAAACCCTGGCCCCTCAAGCAACCCTCAGCATCCGGACTCGAGGCCGCCGGAAGCAAGAGTCTGCCTGCGCCATCCGAACCGCCTTTCAGCGCGACCGCGACCGCATCCTCCATTCCAAGGCATTTCGCCGCTTGAAACACAAGACCCAGGTGTTCCTTTCGCCCGAGGGTGACCACTACAGGACCCGCCTCACCCATACACTCGAAGTCGCCCAAATCGCCAGAACCGTCAGCCGGGCTCTGCGACTGAACGAGGACCTCACCGAGGCGATAGCGCTGGGGCATGACCTGGGTCATACTCCCTTCGGGCATGCCGGTGAAGCCATATTGGATGAACTTGCTCCCGGCGGCTTTCGCCACTACCGCCAGAGCCTGAGGGTTGTCGACAGGTTGGAGCAGGAGGGACGGGGGTTGAACCTTTGCTGGGAAGTGAGGGACGGAATCCTCAAGCACTCCAAGGGCGCGGGCGCGGTATTCACCAGCCAGGACAAGGGACGCCCCTCAACCCTGGAGGGTCAGGTCGTCAGAGTTTCCGACGTGATCGCCTACGTGAACCACGACCTGGATGATGCTCTGCGGTCGGGGCTGATTCGAGAGTCCGACATCCCCAGGGAGTTGACGACTGCCTTGGGCAAAAGCCACTCGCTGCGAATCGACACCCTGGTCCGGGACGTGATCGGCTCCAGCCTGGCAACCAATCTTCAAATTATTTGCATGAGCCCCCCGGTCCTGCAGGCGATGATGGAAATGAGGCACTTTCTCTATCGGACAGTCTACGCGCGCAGCATTCCCAAGGAAGAATTACTCAAGGCCAAGAAGCTCCTGAGCGATATCTACCACCATCTGTTGGCCCGTCCCGACTGCATTCCCAACAGTTTCCGGCGTCCTGAAGAGGGAGTCGAACTGGCCACGGTCGATTTTGTGGCGGGGATGACCGATCGCTTTGCTCTGAAACTTTATGACAGCCTGTTCCTGCCAAGAGGTTGGAGCGCTCGGCCGACCCATTGATCGAGCAGCGATTGGCAGTCACTGGCGGAGTGAGTGTCCATTGCCGGGAGACAATCTCCCGGAAGGGATTGTCCTGCACGATCCGGGCGGCCATCAGGCGCCATAGCGGACGAAGACCTTGCCCGGCATCAACTCGATGCTTTGTATATTGAAGGGGAGATCGAAATCGGTGTTGGGCCCTGCTCGGGGATACTTGGGAAGCACATAGTGATCCAGCAGCAAATCGATCAAGACCCTGGGGATCTCCTGGTCATCGATCCGGATTCCCAGAACATCGTATCGGCCCAGCCCGTTCTCACCTGTCAGCTTGCCGGACACCTCCACCCAGTGTTCTCCCTGAAGCAGTGCCCACACCAATGACTTGCGGGCGGCGGCGGAGTCGGCCTGCATTTCATCGAAGTCCACCAGGGCCCGGGCGGATAGCTGGTTCGGCTGAAAGCGGAAATGGATCCGTCTCACTCCCTTGGGGTAATGCCGTGAAATCTCGTGTTGAAGGAAGGCATCGATCTCGGCCTCGGTGAACTCGGCCTGCCCTGCGGTGGAACCCGCCGGCGGAAGGGCGATGGCCGCCAGCTTTTTGGCAAATGCCTGGGCCGCGGTCCGATTGGCCGCCGGGGCTGGTCCGGATGCTTCCGAGGGTGCGCGTAGGAACCGCCAGGCGCCCGCCCCCAACAGAAGGAGACCCAACAAATAAAGAGCCGTTCTTCTCCCCATGCGGTTCCTGCTGCTCCCCGTTCTCATCCCACCAGCTTGAATGTCCGATCCCAACGGGTCTTGCGAAAAAAGTTCAACAGGACATCCGCGAACCGACCGGTTCGGTCCGAAAGCGAATCCTGCAGGTGTTGCCTGGGCCCCGTCTCGAACGACCAATAGATGATGAATGCTCTGCCCACGATGTTTTTTCGAGGAACGAATCCCCAATATCGACTGTCGGCACTATTGTCCCGGTTGTCACCCATGGCAAAGTACCGTCCGGGCGGGACCACGACGTCCTGGCCATCGGTAAATTCCTTGAAATACCGGTAGGCCAGGTGAATATCGCGGGCCTGATTGTAGTCGGCGAAGCGATTGATCTGGTCCTCGCTAAGCGGAAAGGTGTCCCTGATTTCCACGTTGTTGCGTCCCGGACGCTTATGGAACACATAGGGCTCGGCCACGTGCTCGCCGTTCCGGTACAACCGCTGGTTTTCCATACGGATGCGATCTCCCGGCAGCCCGATGGCCCGCTTGACGTAATGCTTGGAGGGATCTTCCGGGTAGCGGAATACAATGACATCGCCGTGCTTCACCTGCTGGAACGGAAGTAGCAGCTTCAGCCATCCCCCCGGATGGCCATAGACGAACTTGTTGACCAGAAGGTGGTCCCCAACCAGCAGATTGTCCTCCATGGAGGGCGTGGGAATCTTGAATGCCTGGACCACGAACGTCGTTCCGAACAGCGCCAGAACGATGGTCACCACGAAACTTTCGAAGTATTCGCGCAGGGTCGATTGCCTGGGTGGGCGATCGGCGTTATTTGAAATCACGTTTTCCACGATAGCTGTCGCTCTACTCTCTCCAGGGCCTGGCGGGCCGCGTCCTGCTCGGCGCTTTTCTTGGTCCTGCCTTGACCTTGAGCCGTCGGCTCACCCCCGATGGTCAATCGTACGGAAAACTGTCGTCGATGACTGGGACCGGACTCTTCGATGATCGAGTATTCGGGCGGCGCCTCACGGAGCGAGTGCAACCTCTCCTGCAGCCTGGACTTGTAATCGCAGGAAACGAAGCGCCCCGATCGGATGTCCCCCAAATCCTCTTCCAACTGCTTCAGTACAAACCGGCGGGCTGCGTCCATCCCGCCATCCAGATACACCGCCGCCACCAAGGCCTCGGTCGCGTCCACCAGCACAGCCTGTTTCTTGCGGGCGCCGCCTTTCTCTGCGCCCTTTCCCAATCTCAGGAATCGGCCCAGCTCGAGGCCGGAGGCCATGCGAAACAGACTGCTGGAACTGACCAGTTGGGCTCTGAGCTTGGAAAGTCGACCCTCGGAGAAATCGGGGTGATTCACGAGCAGATATTCGCCAACCACGAAGCCTATGATCGTATCTCCCAGGAACTCCAACTGCTCGTTGTCTCCCTGCTCGACCCGGCATTCATTGGCATAGGAGCTGTGTGTCAAGGCTCTGACCAACAGGGACCGATCCTTGAACAGGTACTCGATTCGCTCCTCCAGGTTTTCGAGCCCGTGTTCCATGGCCGGAATTACTCTACCTCACTTTGGTTGGAAGGGTTCCAGCAATCCGCTCCGAGCAACGGCTTGGGCGCCCCGTGTATTGTCGCCCAGGGCAACGGCAGCCCGGTACTGCAATATTGCCTCCTCCCGGTCGTCGTCCAGATCGAAAAGTCGTCCCAGATAGATATAGGCCCATACCTTGACCGAGTCCGGACAGGAATCCGAGGCCACCGTTCTGCCGAAAAAATCCCTGGCCTCATTCTTGTCACCGCGGCTGACGGCCACGATGCCCAATCCGTACAAAGCCTCGCCGTTACGGGAGTCGTGCCGGTCCAACACCAAATTGAAGAGCTCCGCGGCTCGTTCCAAGTCGTCGCTTCCCAGGCTGGCCTTGGCCTGGCGAATCAGGCGCTCCACTTCCGTCAGCCGACTCAACGGCGCCGTCTCCGCGGGCGTTGAACGGACAGCTTCTTGCCGGGCTGTCCAGACCGCAGCAACGTCCAGCCCCGAGAGTAGCGTTCGGTAATACAGTTGAAATCCTTCGAACTCCTCCTCAAACCGTTGCAGGGCAGCGAAAAAATGGGGGCACAGCAGGGCTCCCGAGCGAACAGCCTCATTCAGGGACGCTTTGGCCTCCTCCTCCGCCAAGCGATCGAGCCGCATCTCCACTGCCTTGATGAGGCTTTCGGTAACCATCTCCTGCACCCCTTGTCCGGCGCTCTCCGGATGCTCGCTCCCGTCCAGCATCATCTCGGTCAGAACCTTTCTCTGCTCAACCGGCAGCGGATACCTGGCGGCAAAGGGATCCAGCAGGAAGTGCAGAAACTGATGGCGGATTTCCGAAATCTTGGGGGACTTGGATGGACTGAAGAGAAAATAGTAGCTGCTTTGATAGGTTCGTGCATTGAAAGTATTGGGGGGAACCAGGTAATCCGGCACCAGCACCAATTGCCGCCCTCGATAGACGCCCGACCGCATCCTGAGATATCCCTCCGTGGTCATGATCATTCGATTGATCAATGGGCGGTAATCCAGGACGGCGCGATCATGAAGATGCCTGTAGCGGCTCCAGACCGATTCAACTCTTGCCTTGGCGTAGAACTCCCCCAGCAGACTCGTCAGTTCGACTACGGAACCGGCGTCGGGAGGCATCCGACCCGGCCCCAGAAGCGGCTTGAAGTCGGGAGGGCCATCGATGACGAACGCCAGCGAAATATATTTGGTCAGTTCCCTTCGTGGATCGTCTCCTCCGCGATGGGACTCGTAGAAATTCTTCAACCGTGCCTTCAGTCCGGTGGGAAGATCGCGAAAATCCCGGGCGATCGGGAGGCCTGCCGGATGAAGCAGGAGCGAGCCCTCATCGAATCCGGCGGCCCGCAGTGCGCCCAGAACGGTAAACACCCGAATATCGGGCTGAATCAGAATCGAAGGTATTTGGGCCTGGCCCCGGCCACCTGATGCCAGCAACAGGATCAGCACTCCGCAGACGCGAACTCCGTCCCTGAGCATCGACGATGGAAGAATTGTGGACCGGTTGCCGAACACAGTAAGGATCTATTTTTGAAAATGGTCGAATCCGCCGGACGCAAGAGGTCTCAAGCATCCCCGTTCTCGAAGCCAACACGCCCCGGGCTCATCGGTAATACGGCCGATTTCGTGAATCCCAAGGCCGTCCAACCGGCCGGGAATCTGATGCCGACTCCCGTGTGGCACCGTGAACAGGAGCTCGTAATCCTCGCCACCATTCAACCCATAGTCTAGCAGGGGCCGTTCCACCCAGGAACCGACTTTTGGGCTGATTCCAGGCAGGGGTATGCGGTCCGCTTCAATCACGGCGCCCACCCGACTCGCTTGGCAAAGATGGTGAAGGTCGGTAGAGAGCCCATCACTCAAGTCGATAAGAGCGGAAGCAAAGCCGTTGGCTGCCAGCCAGCAACCCATGCGATTTCTGGGTATCGGCCGCAGATGTCTTCCCGCCAGGTGCGGATAGTAACGGGCCCGCCGGGGAGCCCGCCGAAGCAACTCCAGTCCTATCGCCGACGCCCCAAGTTCCCCGGTGACAAAAAGGCTGTCTCCAGGACGAGCATTCTTTCGAGTGCGAACCTGCTCCGATTTCACTTCTCCCAAAATGGTCACGTCCAAAAACAAGGTTTTCGGAGACGCACACAGGTCGCCTCCCAGAAGCGCGGCCCCGCTGAGTTCAGCCAGCTTCAACATGCCCCCATAAATCCGGGTCACAAAGCTTGGTGGCTTTTCTTCCGGAAACGCCAATGAAGTGGTGAATCCCAACGGCTTGCCTCCCATGGCGGCGATGTCGCTGAGATTAACGGCCAGGGCTTTCCAACCCAGATCTTCCGGTCGAAAGTAGTCCAGATCGAAGTGAATGCCCTCTACAAGGGCATCGGTCGAAATCAGCAGCGTATGCCCCGAGGACGGGACCAGGGCGGCAGCGTCGTCGCCAAACGAGATGGAAACGTTTTCGGATGGTGAGAGAACTTGGCGGGCGAGGCGGTGTATGCGTTCGATCAGCCTGGTTTCACCCTGAACGGAGGACCGGACCGCCATGATCCCTACGTCCTCCGGAACTGCCGGCATTCCCTGGAGTTCCTTGGCATGGGGGAACTCTCGATGTGGGCGCCCCCCCGTGGGAGTCTTCGGGCATTGCGAAACACGGTGGCCATTGTGGAGGGATCCATCGCCTTGAGTGCAGGCACGACGCTGCCGCACCCGGTCAGCCTGTTCTCTCAACTCTGAGCAGTTCTCGAAGCTCTGCCATGAACTCCTTGATGTCCTTGAAATCCAGGTACACCGAGGCATATCTCACATAGGCCACCTTGTCGAGTTGACGCAATCTCTCCATCAGCATTTCGCCTATCTGAGCGGTTTGTCTCTCGCGGTTGCCGGACTCGTGAACAAAGGATTCGACTTCATTCACGATGGATTCCAGTTGGTTCATGCTCACCGGACGCTTCTCGCAGGCCTTCAATAGACCCACCATCAGCTTCTGCGGATCAAACCTCTCCCGAGACCCATCCTTCTTGACCAGCAAATAGGGAATCTCGTCGATCCTTTCGTAGGTGGTGAATCTGCGCCCGCACTCCGCGCACTGGCGGCGGCGGCGGATAGCCTCACCTTCCCTGCTCTCTCGGGAATCGACGACCTTGTCTTCAAGGTGACTACAATAGGGACACTTCATATCGTTGGGTCGGGAAAAACCAGCCAATCACGGTCAACAAGGGGAGTCACGACCCCGGGTTCCGAGAAAAGTCGCGACTAACCCTACACAGAAAGCCCTCCCCAGTCAAGAAACTGACCGGCTTAACCGTTGATGTGTCGACGCTTAACCGATCATGCTCCCCACAAACGGAAATTGGCTGCGCCGCCGATCCCGCTCCGGCCACAGGATGCGGACTCGACTGCCCGGAACTGCCGTTCAGGCCCTCTTTCCACAGGTGGACAAGCTCCTTTCAGAGGTTGACACCTTCCCAACCATCCGCTATTTTCGACCCTCAGGCGGACCGCATTGACTCTTGTGGATGTGATAAGTCATTTGCAGATAACAACTTTTGGCATCCGTTCGGATGCGTGTCCGGACCTGTTCGCCAACGGTGCGGCTGCCCCTGCGCCGGCAGGTTCTTACAGATGACCGAAGCTCAAGCCATCGCTGGATGCGTCGCCGGGGACCCACAGGCGTTCGAGGTGCTGTACAACATGCACAAGCGCCGGGTCTACTCGCTCTGCTTGAGAATGGTCCGCGATCCGGCAGAGGCGGAGGACCTGAGCCAGGAAGCCTTCATGCAGCTTTTCAGGAAGATCGGCACCTTCCGGGGAGACTCGGCGTTCTCGACCTGGATGCATCGCCTGACAGTCAATATCATTCTGATGCGCATCAGAAAGAAGGGGCTGGACCAGGTCTCGCTGGATCAGGACCGCGACGACGGGCAGGATCTCCCTCCCAAGGAATATGGAACCGAGGATATCGACCTGTTGGGCGTTGTGGACCGAATCACGCTGGAAAAGGCGATAGCAGCACTGCCCAAAGGGTATCGGACCGTCTTCGTCCTGCACGACATTGAAGGATATGAACACAACGAAATTGCCCGGATGATGGGTTATTCGGTCGGAAATTCCAAGTCCCAGCTCTTCAAGGCACGCCTCAAGCTCAGGTCCCTGTTGCTGGACAAGAAGCCGAATTTGGAAAAAAGAGGACTCAAGGCATCACCATAGCGATTTTATGTATCTAACCTACCAACGGTAGGAATCTTTACGTTCACCCGGGTTGGTTGAGGATAGCCCTTATGATCAAATGTACGGACATGCTAGAAGAGGTCTCGTCGTGGGTGGATGGAGAACTGGATCCCTCGCGGGCTGAGGCAGTTGAGAAACATCTCAAGTCCTGCCCCCTCTGCGCTGCTTTCCATAAGGACCTCCATTCCATCCGCGCAGGCGTGGAAGGGTTGGAGCCCCTGGATCCGCCCGAGCATCTCTGGACCAACCTCCGATTCCAGCTCGAAGCCGAAGGGCTCATTCGCTCCAAGCCCAAAGAATCCTTCTGGGCCGCGCTTCTGCCCAAGCGCTTGCCTGACTTGAAACCCGCCTGGAGCGGTGCTATATTGGCTTTGTTTCTCGGGGTCGGGTCGCTGCTGGTATTCGATTTGACCACCCGCTCGCCGGTGGTTCCGGTTCCCGCGGTCTCGACTTCCCACCAGGAGGCCGTTCTCGAGGAACTCCGCAAGGCGGAGGCGAATTACCGCGCCGCCATCGAGGCGCTCAGCGCAAGCTCCCGCGAGAAGCTGGAGAGCCTGGATCCGGTCCTGGCACAGGTATTTCACGACAATCTGGCGACCATGGATTATTACCTGCACGAGTGCAAGGAGGCGGTGAAAAACAGCCCGGAAAATCCGCTGGCCCACCGGTACCTCTTGGCCGCTTATCAAAAGAAAGTCGAGTTGATGCAGACCATCGTGACCTCGGATTCATTGTTATAACTCCTGAACATGAGAGGTTTTGCAACCACGATCATGACCAATCGCCAAACTCTCCTGACCCTGCCAGTTGCTCTGATGCTGGCAATTCCCGCGACCTCAGCTCCGCACGACCATCGCGAGGAAAAGATCTTCAACGTCGGGGACTCGCCCACCATCATCCTTGTGAACTATTCCGGCTCGATCTCCGTGGAGGGCGGCAAGAACAAGGTGGTGACGGTGATTGGGATGAGGCGTTCGGAGAACGTCGAAATCGATACCGAAGTCGGACCTAACCGGGTGCGGATCACCAGTCACGTGCTGGACGAGCTGGCCACCGCCGAGAATACGGTGGTGGACTATGAGCTCTACGTTCCGGAACAATCGAACCTGGAGATTCGATCCAACATGGGCGTCGTTACGGTACACAACATTCGAGGCCAGGTAAGCGTGGACGTGGTGGAGGCAGAGGTCAAGGTGGCCGGGGTCGAGGGTTACGTCAATGCCTCCTCGCTCGGACGGAAGGCCGTGCAGGTCACCCAATCCAAGGGAACCATTCACGCCACCACGGTGACTGGAGACATTGTGCTGGACCAGTTGGAAAGCGACAATGTCAAGGCCAACTCAACCCTTGGCAACATCACCTACAAAGGGGATTTCATGGGTGGAGGCTCCTACAATCTTTCCAGTACCGACGGTCAGATTTCGGTCATCTGCGATGAGGAAGCCTCGGTGGAGTGGGAAGCCCGGACGTTTAAGGGGAGCATCAAGACCAACCTTCCCATCAAGTCCAAGCAACACCGACGGCTGTGGCGTGACCGCCATTCGCTCTTGGGCACCCTGAACGAAGGTGCGGCAACCGTGCAGCTCTCCACCTTCAGTGGCCCGATCCAGATCAAACGCCAGTCTTCGGAAGAGTTCTAGCCCTGGTTTCTTCAAACCTGCCGAGCTTCAACTGAAGGTATGCCCAAGCCCACTTGGGCTATTTTTTTGCAGATGGAAAGAGACCGTGTCTTTCTGGTCGGCTTCATGGGCTCCGGGAAGTCGACTGTCGGACCGTTGCTGGCCAAGCGCCTTGGATGGCCCTTCCTGGATCTGGACTCCATGATCGAGGACTCCTTCGGTGGTCCCATCCACCGAATTTTTGCACAGCACGGCGAACCCTTCTTCCGCCAGATGGAAAGCGATGCCTTGAGGAATCTGGGGCGGTGGAAGAACTGCGTCGCAGCCCTGGGAGGCGGTGCATTTGTGGACCCGGGGAACCGTCTCCAAATCAGTAAGCTGGGACTATCGGTATTTCTCGACCTGGCCCTGGAGAGTGTGCTGGAGCGATGCCCCCCGGACGGCACCCGACCGCTCCTGAAGGATCCGGCTTCCCTCCAGGAGCTCTACTCCTCCCGATTGCCCCTGTACCGGTTGAGCGATTTTGAGGTCGACGCCTCCTTGCCCCCTGATACAATAGTGAGCGCCATCCTGGAAAAGACCCGTTTGCAGCCCTCACCGAGACACACTGCTACCCCTCCTGACCATGGGCGTTAGGCTAATCATCCTGCTGGCATTGCTGTTGTTTCCGCATCCATGCCGCCTGCTGGCGGCTGCGCCCACGCTGCAGGCCCAGCAGGAGTGCGAGGAGTTGGAGGAGGACGAGGAGCCTCCACCGATTACATATTCCGGACGCGAACTCGGCCGTTTCAGAATATTTTTCGCAGGAGAGGAAATCGGCCACGAAGATTTCGACATTTCGGGAAGCGCCAATCGAATTAAAGCCAGCAGCCGCACCCAACTCACCATCACCAGGGATGACCCTGTGGAACCTCCGGAATATCTGGACGAGGAAGACTATGAGGAATTTCCACCCCCCGACCGTCCGCCCGCTGAACCGGTGACCTTCCGCATCCAGTCCACCTTGCGTTTCAATGACCTGTTTGAACCGGAGGATTACGAAGTAGTGCAGGATGCGGGCCCCAATCGAATGAGTGCCAAGGTCAGGTTTCTGCCGGATCGAAGCCGGGTATCCTATATTTCGGATGAAGGTGTAGACCGGAAAAGAATCGAATTGAAAAAGGATGTGACCGTCCTGGACGACAATGTCTTTCACCACTATCTGATCCTCTCCAAGCGGTACGACCTCTGCCGGGGCGGCCTTCAGGAGTTCTCCGCATTCGTTCCGCAACAGTTCCTGGCTGGAGGAATCAGCGTTTCCGAAGTGGGCAAGGAGGAAGTCGAAATCGAGGATCAACCCCATTGGCTGCGCCGCTTCCTGGTCGACACGGGAGAATTCAAAGTCAATTTCTGGCTTGACAGTGACCTGAAGCTCAAGAAACTCACCATTCCGGATTCCGAAGTTGAGGTCTTCCGGGAATAGACTGCCTGTATTCCATGACCCACCGCCACCCATGCCCAGGGGTTCCCACAGGGCTTGTCAGTCTGCTCCTGGTTGGCATTGTCGCCGTCAATCTTTCGGGACAGAGTCGCCCCTTGAGCGGTGATCGGGCATTCACCCATGTGGAGCGCCTGGTCAGCTTCGGTCCCCGCCCTCCGGCTTCACCCGGCATAAAGAAAGCCCAACAGTACATTACGGACGTTTTGCGCCGACTCTCCCTGGAGGTCGAACACCAGAACTTCCTGGCTTCGACTCCCAATGGCAACCTGCCCATGAAAAATATCATGGGCCGCTCTCCGGTCGAAAAGGGGAAGGTAGTGATTCTGGCCAGCCATTACGACACCCACTTGATGACAAACGGCGTCTTTGTGGGGGCCAACGATGGAGGCTCCAGCGTAGGACTGTTGCTGGAACTGGCGAGGGTGCTCTCGCGCCGGAAACTGAGCTTCTCCTTGTGGTTTGTCTTTTTCGACGGAGAAGAAGCCCAGAGGGCTTGGTCGCGCACCGACAGTCTTTACGGGAGCCGCTATTTCGTGGAGCGTCTCAGAGCCCGAGGTCAGACCGGCAGAATCAAGGCCATGATTCTGATGGACATGGTGGGCGACAAGGACCTGGTGCTGGAGAACGACCTCAGCTCGACCCCATGGCTGATGGGCCTGGTGCGAGACTCCGCCACCGAGTTGGGCTATGGACAACACCTTTCCGGTAATCCGATGGCCGTGCAGGACGACCACATCCCATTTACCGAGGTGGGTATCCCGGCCGTGGATCTGATCGATTTCGAATTCGGACCGAACAACCGCTACTGGCACACGCCGCAGGACACACTGGACAAGGTCAGTCCCCGAAGCATGGAACGGGTGGGACAGATCGTGTTGAAAACTCTTGAAAAACTCTCGGCGCGGTGAGAGGAGGACAGTCCCCCTAACCGCGACGAAGGGAGGAATCATTCGAGAGTGAAACAGGAGCCTCTTACCAACCCCGGAGACTGGCCCCCCCACCGGTTCGACTGCGGGCGGAGCCCTTGTCTCACCGACTCCCCCTCC
>JAPPDF010000100.1:0-32779 GCA_028875575.1 Acidobacteriota bacterium | reverse complement strand
TGAGGGGGAGTCGCAGAAGCCGAGCCGCAGGCGAAGGCTGATGCGGAGGGGGGTAAGGCCCGGCTCCGGACCGTGCGACGGCACGGTTGATACAGGGCAAAACAGGGGTGTTCCAGACAAGGCGGGAGCTACTTGAGGAACTCCAGAAACTCGCTGCGGGTCTTGCTGTCGCTCTTGAAGCGGCCGAGCATGCAACTGGTGACGGTCTGACTGTTCTGTTTCTGCACCCCGCGCATCATCATGCAGAAATGAAAAGCTTCTATGACTACACCCACACCCTTCGGCTCCAGGTATTTCTTGACCGTGGATGCGATTTCCGTGGTGAGCCTCTCCTGAATTTGCAACCGCCGGCTGAAGACATCCACGATTCGAGCCATCTTGCTTAATCCGATGATCTTTCGATCCGGCAGGTAAGCCAGGTGGCACTTTCCGTAAAAGGGCAGAAGGTGGTGCTCGCAGAGGCTGTAGACCTCGATGTCCTTGACGATCACCATTTCGTCATATTCGGCTTCAAACAGCGCCCCGTTGATCACGGAGTCCAAGTCGAGCTGGTAGCCCTGAGTCAGGAACTGGAGACTTGCCGCCACCCGCTCGGGAGTCCGCTCCAACCCTGAACGCTGGTCATCTTCACCCAATTGGTGAAGCATCTGGCGCACCAGCCCGGAAAGGGCCGTGGTCTGTTCCTCCGTCTGGGCCTTCATCAGCATGAATTATTCCTCCGCGGGGGCTCCGGCCGGATTCACAGGTCCAGCCGGCGATCCTCGCCGCATCGCGCTCCCTGCGTGATGCGGATTATTGATTTGAACACATCGCGCCATGCCATGTATTGAGATCCGGTGCACTGGCTGTGACGGATGGCCTCTGCATTTCTCTCACGACTACACGGCTCGCATGAGAAATGCCGGTCAGTCGATGGTGTAGCTCCAGCCCTCCAGCCTGCCCCTGAGACTCGCCAGGAAACCATCTCCCACAGCACCGTCAATGAGTCGGTGATCGAAGGTTAAAGACAGATAAGCCATGGAGCGGATGGCAATGGCATCGTTGATCACAACCGCCCGCTTGGTGACAGCACCGACACATAGAATTGCGACCTGGGGCTGATTGATGATGGGCGTTCCGATCAAGCTGCCAAACACCCCGGGGTTGGTGAGTGTGAAGGTCCCTCCCTGCACCTCTTCCGGACTAAGCTGCTTCTGGCGGGCCCGATGGGACAAGTCAGCAACCTCCCTGGCCAATCCCACCAGTGTCTTCTGCTGAGCCTGCCGGATGACGGGAACGATCAATCCCCAGTCCAACGCCACGGCGACACCCAGGTTGATGTCCTTCTTGTAGACGATGTCGTTGCCAACCATGGAGGCATTCAATATGGGAAAATCCTTCAGGGTGTCGACAACTCCTTTGACAAAGAAGGGCGTCAAGGACAGCTTGAAACCTTCCCGGAGGGCAAACTTCTCGGCGTTCTCCTCCTTGATTCTCACGACGGCAGTCATGTCCACTTCGAAAACGGAAGTGACATGAGCCGAAGTGCGACGGCTGCTGATCATGTGTTCAGCGATGCTTCTGCGCATGGCTGTCATCGGAACGATTTCGTCCTGATCGGCGGGAGCCGTTCCCAGCCCCTCCTGAGCCTGCTGAACCAGCGGCCGAGTCACCTCGGCGATCCTCTCCCGCTCTGACAGATAATTCAGGATATCCCGCTTGGTGATCCGCCCTCCCAGGCCGGTCCCCTCAATTTCCCTCAGGTCGATTCCCTCTTCCTGGGCCATGCGCCGCACCAGCGGGGAGGCCCGAATTCCGCGTCGAGAGTCGGCAGCTTCAGGTCTCGGATCCGGCCCGGGAGTCTGCTCGGACTCTTGGGGGAGAACCGCATTTCCGTCCCCCGCGGAATCCTGAACTGCACCTGGGTCGTCATCGATAATGGCGACTACGGTGTTGATCTCGACGGTCTCTCCTTCCTGGAACAGGATTTCTCTGAGGATGCCCGAGGCAGACGCAGGTATTTCGGAGTCCACCTTGTCGGTGGAAATTTCAAAGAGAGGTTCATCTCGTTCTACCCGGTCGCCCACATTCTTGAGCCACCTGGTGATGGTACCTTCAAAGATGCTTTCCCCCATCTGGGGCATGATGACGTTGGACGGCATGGACTTCTCCAACTTGGACGACGGAATCAGTATGCTGCCAAGTGCCTGGCCACGCGGATGACATCCGAGGTTTTGGGGAGAAAAAACTCTTCCAGCGGCGGGCTGTAGGGGATGGGAGTGTCGGGGGCCGTTATGCGCATGACGGGCCCGTCCAGGTACTCAAAGACCTCTTCCGCAATGACCGCGGCCAGTTCTCCCGCAAAGCCGCCGGTCCGAGTGTCCTCGTGCAACAGAATCACTTTTCCGGTTTTCTTGACCGACTCGAGAACTGTTGTCTTGTCCAAGGGCACCAAGGTGCGCAGATCCACCACTTCCAACTCGACTCCGTCTCCGGCCAGGACTCCGGCGGCTTCCAAGGCGCTGTGAACCATGGCGCCGTAAGTGATCACTGAAATATCGGTCCCCGCACGCTTGACATCGGCCTTGCCGATGGGCACCAGGAACTCGTCGCTCGGAAGCTCCTCCTTGACGCGTCGATAGAGGTACTTGTGTTCGAAAAAGAGAACGGGATCTTCGTCGCGAATGGCTGACTTGATCAATCCCTTGGCATCATAGGCGGTGGACGGAGCCACCACCTTCAATCCGGGAGTATGCACGAAATACATCTCCGGATTTTGAGAGTGGAAGGGACCACCGTGAATGCCACCCCCGGACGGACCCCGGATCACCATAGGGACTCCGGCACCCCAACGGTAGCGGCACTTGGCGGCGAAGTTGGTGATCTGGTCAAAAGCACAGGAGATGAAGTCGGCGAACTGCATCTCGGCCACCGGCCGCATACCCATCAGCGCCGCACCGATGGCTGCCCCGACAATGGCCGATTCACAGAGAGGAGTGTCCATCACTCGCTCCTCTCCAAACTGATCCAGAAAACCGGCCGTCACCTTGAAGGCTCCGCCATAGACGCCGACATCCTCGCCCAGCACAAAGACGTCGTCGTCTCGAGTCATTTCCTCCCAAAGCCCCTGCCGAATGGCTTCGACATAGGTTGTGGTTGCCACGGACTACCTCCAGCGATCGGGAGAAAAGAACGAAGCCGCAAAAGCCAATGGAGCATCGACCGACTGATCGGCGTACACTCCCTCCAGGGTTTCCTCAGGGTCCGGGAGCGGATCGTTCTCAGCCAGACTCACGGCCTGGTCCACTTCCTGGGTAATGCGAGTGGCCATTTCCCTCACGTCGCGTTCGCTCATCACCTTATCCCGAATGAGGCGGGTCTCCCACCTCAGAATGGGATCCTTCTTGCCCCACTCTTCGAATAGCTCCTTGGGCACGTACCTTCCGTCATCGTGGGCGGAGTGACCCGTCATGCGGAAGGTCTTGCACTCGATCAGACTGGGGCCGCCACCGTCACGAGCCAACTCCACGGCCTCCCGGGTCGCCTCGTAGACGGCCATCACATCATTCCCATCCACCGTGACGCCCGGCATGGCGTAGCCCCGGGCTCGAATCGAGATATCCCGTATGGGCATTTGCTTCTCCAAGGGGGTGGAGTAGGCGTACTGATTGTTGTTGCACAGAAAGACAACCGGCACCCTCTGCACCGCCGCCAGATTCAGTCCCTCGTGCCAGTCCCCCCGGCTGGTGGCTCCGTCCCCGAAATAGCAAAGCACCACGTTTCGCTGCCGCCGCATTTTATAGGCCAGGGCAATGCCGGCGGCTACCGGAACGGTGTCGGCCAGCATACTGACGAAGGCCACGATCTTGTGGCGCATGTCGCCCATGTGCATATTGGCTTCCTTGCCCCGAGTCACCCCCGTCTTTTTCCCCATGTACTGGGCCAGCACCGCACGTGCGGACAGGCCACGAATCAGAAAAGCTCCCATGTCCCGGTGGGATGGACAGATGCAATCGTCCTGCTCCAACTGGATGGAGGAGCCTACGGAAATCGCTTCCTGGCCCCGTCCCACGTAGACGCCGCCCACAATCTTCCCTTGCCGGTAAAGCTTTCGTTCTATCCTGGTCTCGATCTCACGGGACAGCTTCATGTAGTAGAGCATGTCCCGGCACACCTTATTGTCAGGCAGCATAGATCTTGCTCTCCCCTTGCAAATTCTCCACCCGAGCCCTTGGGCTCGGCTTCACTGTCGGTCCGGGAAGTCCGACTGCTCCAGCCAGGACTCCATCGAGGTTTCTTCCCAATCGGCTACTCGAAAGGATCGTCCGAAAGCCCGTGCGAAATGGCGAACGAAACAGGAGCGCACTTCCGGCAGCTCCAGCGGCCGGCCCCGTTGAGCCGCCATGGAGGTCACACCGCGGCCGATCAGGCCGCAAGGAACAATCAAATCGAAATACCGCAGGTCGGTGTTCACATTCAAGGCCAGACCGTGGGAGGTAACCCAGTTGCTGGTTCGGACCCCGATCGCCCCTATCTTGCGACCCTCAACCCAAACACCGGTGGCGCCGGGCAGTGTCTCCGAAGGAATCCCGAAGTCCAACAGCATCTCCACCAGGCAGCGCTCCAGCGTGCGCAGGTATCGGTGAATGTCCCTGTGCCACGCTTTCAAATCCAATACGGGGTAAACCACCAGTTGGCCGGGACCGTGGTAGGTAATATCTCCGCCACGACCGGCAGGGTGAACCCGCACTCCCCGCTCGCGAAGTTCCTGCGGCCCGGCGAGCAGATGCTTTCTCTTTCCTCCTCTTCCCAGAGTGATAATCGGGGGATAATCGACAAACAGCAAACAGTCAGGCAGGAGGCCGCGCTTTCGCCGCGTAACGATCCGATCCTGGATCTTCAGGCTTTCTTCATAGTCGCGGAAGCCCAGATCGAGCCCCAGACAGGCAGGTTCACTATCCCTTGGCGCTCTCTCCGAGCGAGACACGTGCAGGGCCGCCGCCTGAGCCGACATCGCCATACCGGCACTGTATTCCGGAGAGGGAGCCGTACTTTCGCCGGCCAATTCCATTCTGATCCCTTGAGAAGAGTTCAAATGAGAGTTGCCGAACTCCCTTCCCTGGCCCAATGGCGACAGGAGGATCCGGTCGAATCAGGCCTCGCCGCACCCACAGGCAGGCTGAACCTGCGAGCGCGGATCTAGTACTATATAACAATTGAATTCACTAGGCCAGACCGCAACCGCAGCCGGGCGCTGGTGTTCTGAGACAGGACACTACAGCGGCAGCTCCCTCCCCAGGCCCAGCTTCCTGGCTTCCCGGTAAACAATGATCGCCGTGGCCATGTCATCCAGGGCGATTCCCAGGTTGATGCAGAACGTTCGCTCGTCCTCGCGTTCCCGACCGGGTTTCCTGCCGGCCAGGATCTCTCCCAGGTCGGCATGGGCCCGGGGTGTCTGCCTGAAGTAGCCCTGGTCGCGATAATAGTCCAATTGTTCAGTGTCGTCGGTCGCCAGTTTGTCGGCCTCGGCCAAGGCATCCCCTTGCCAATAGGAATCGAAGTCGACGGCGCTGGCAAAGGCTCCCCGGCGCAACCATCCGGGTTCAATCACGGGCTCGGGATTCTTCAGGATGGGACCACTGGTCACCACCAGGTCGGCCCCCACGCATTCCTTCGGCGTGCCGACCACTTCGATCTCCAACTGCAACCGCTGTCCCATCTCCGTGGCAAAGCTCCGAGCAATCTCAGGATGGATATCGTATGCCGTCACCCGACGCAGATCGAACACTGCCGCCAGCGCTTCCAGATTGCTGCGTCCCTGCACGCCACAGGCGATGATTCCCGCGGTGGCGCTATCGGGTCTGGCCAACTGCCTGGCGGCAACGGCAGTCGCGGCGCCCGTTCTCTTGGCGGTAATCCAGGTAGCATCCATCACTGATAGGGGAATTCCCGTATCGGGGTCATTGAGAATCAGGAGCCCGGTAATGTAGGGCAGGCCCTTGGCCTGATTGTCCGGATAACCCGAAACCCACTTGATTCCGGCTGCCGACAGGCTGGGAATGTAGGCGGGCATGGCGTGAATAAAGGCATCCTTTCGGGTATGAATACCAGGTTTCGGCGGCATTTCGACTTTCCCTTGCCCTTTCTCGATAAACATGGCTTCCAGGGCAGCGATGATATCGGGCATGGGCAGGTCAACAGCTTCGACATCGGCACGGGAAAGATAGAGCATGGGCAATTCCTCGGATTTCGGAAAACCTCAAGCAGGGCTTCAGATCGCCTTGAAGCCTCAAACGGGGGCTCGTGTCTAGTCTCAGAAATAGGGTCACCATCTCCGATGGAGGTTCCGCCGGTAAACGGTCGGTAGGAGAGGCCCGTCGCGTTTCAGCCAGCCGGCACCGTTGTGCTCTCCCTCCCCGGAACCTCCATCGGCCCTCCGGGTTCGGGCGGTACGGCGCCGTCTTCGTCGTCGCTCCTCCTTACAATGAATGAGCATTGGCTCGTCGTCGCTCCTGGAATCCGGCGCCGTCGCGCTCCGAAAGAGGGCAACCCTGTTCCTGAGGCAAAACACCAGGTAAACTACCATGGCTGACTGCGAAGCGCCTAATGTCACCTTCGCCCTGAAGATAGCGTGCTGACCGAACCGATCCTCGACGACCGAGCCTGGACACGCCAAACGGTCGGAGAAGAGTTCTCCTGGACAGCGCAGCTTCCACCAGGTTGGCTGGACTCTGCCGGCCAAGTGGCCTCCGGTCTCGAGAAGAATCCCGGCCAACCAATCACCGACTTGCCAATCCCACCATGGAATGCGTGCAGGGACTGGCAATCGCTGCGAGCCATCCTTGACCGAGGCCGAGGCTTTGTGGTGCTGGATCGCATTCCCGTGGGCCAGTGCTCGCCGAGCCGGGCCCGGGCGCTCTTCTGGCTATTGGGCTGCGAATTCGGTCTCCCCATGACCCAGGACATTGCCGGAACGCTTCTGTTCGATGTGAAAGACAAGGGATACGACGTCACCCGGGGTGGCCGCTTTTCCGGAACTACGGCAGAGAGCAGCTTTCACACGGACAACGCCTTCGGTCAGGTGATCCCCGACCTGGTTGCCTTGCTCTGCCTGCGACCGGCGGTCAAGGGGGGCGAGTCCCAGTTGATCAGTGCCCTCACGCTGCACAACCGCCTTCTCAGCCGGCACGCCGACCTGCTGCCCTGCCTCTATCAGCCTTTCTGGTTCGATCGCAGAGGAGAATTTCTCCCGGGTGAATCGCCCATCTCTCAGAGCCCCATTTTCTCTTGGGCATCCGGAGAGCTCACCGTTCGCTATCTGCACTACTACATTGAAGTCGGTCACCAAAAGGCCGGTCGCCCCCTCACTCGGCGCCAACTCCGCGCCCTGGAGGTCCTGGAGAGTCTGTTGAGGCTCCCCGAGTTCCGTGTCGAGTTCCGGCTGCGAGCAGGCCAGGTTCTTCTGACCAACAACCACTGGATTCTCCACAATCGCACCGCGTTCGAGGATTCGACCCGCCCTCCGGAACGCAGGCACTACGTCCGACTGTGGCTCTCAAGGAGAAGCCGGCCGACCCCGGGCTGCTAGCCCGCATTTCTCACCAGGGGGCGTGATCATGGCGCAGGACTTTTTCCTTCAGCGCGTGCTCGCGACCGAAGAGCGTAGCGGTCACTACGGTCGCGGGAGCATGTGCGCGCTGAAGGGAAAAGGACCAGCCAGGGCGTGCTCAGCGCCGTCTGTTACCAGCAAGCCCTTTACATGGAGCCTATCAAGGTACTGAAAATCAACTCGATTTCATCACGCCACCAGCGACCTGGTGAGAAATGCGGGCTAGAGCCCTGTCTCCGTATTTCCATACAACATTTCCCCCAAGATCGACATCCAAGTTCCGAAAAAGGGTCACCGTCTCCTCTCGCCAATCCGGCAATCTGGTATGCTAGCTCGCATGCTCGACAGTCGTATTCACTCATGCCCGGCTCGGCCGGCCAAGGTCCTTCTGTTGGTCTTTCTTGCCAGCTGCTGGCTGGTTCCGGCCCTATGGACCTACCAGGCCGACCAGCCCCTCTCCTGGAACCAACTCAAGCACCTGATTCAGCAATTCCAGCAAGGACAGGTCTCCGAGGATCGGGTCCTTTACCTCATCGCGCAGCGCAAGGTCGGCTTCCGCGTCGACAAGTCGGCCAGGAAGGCCCTGAAACAACTGGGTGCCACCCGACGGATCCTGAAGGCCGTGGCCCGTCACGCACAGGTTGCTCCGAGGGAACCCGACGCCGGCGGCGACCCCCAACCCGGTCCCAATTCCGCTAACCCAAAGCAAGGCCAGGATGGGGCCAGCGGGGCCGATGATCGCTACACGCTCTCGGTGGACGTGGACCTGGTCAATGTCAACGTGGTGGTGACCGACACCAACGGTAGATACCTGACCTACCTGACGAAGGAAAACTTCCGGATCTACGAGGACAGGGTCGAGCAACAAATTACTCACTTCTCCCCGGTGGACACCCCCTTCGCCGTGGGACTGCTCCTGGACACCAGCAACAGCACCATTAACAAGTTGACACAGATCCAGGACGAAGCCATTCGCTTCATCGATCAGATTCATGTCGACGACGACGTGCTGGTCATCTCTTTCGACGATGAAGTGCACCTCGATAGTGACTTTACCCGCAGCAAGCCAGCTACCGAACGGGCTATCAAGGGAACTCGTACCGGGGGATCCACCCAGCTCTATGAAGCCGTCTACCTCGCCCTGCAGCAGAAGCTCCGTCCCAGACCGGAACGAAAGGCCATGGTGCTCTTCACCGATGGCGTCGACACCGCCAGCCCCACTTCTACGCGGAGTGAAACCATCGAACTGGCCAAAGAGGCCGATACGCTCATCTACCCGATCTTTTTCGACACCCGGTACGATAGGGGGCCCATGTCCCGCAACCGGAGACCTCCCTCGAGGAGGGGAGGCGGCACCACGGGTATTCCGACCGGCGGGGGGCAGGTCGGGTTGCCGACCGGTGGGGGTACAGTCGGATTGCCGACCGGTGGGGGACGCGTCGGATTGCCCGTGCCCTCTCGCCGCCCAACTTCTCGCCGCCGGCCTCCTCCAAGCCGCGACCCCCGATTCCCCACCGGCGTCGGCCTCGGCCGAAGCGACGCGGAATATGACCAGGGCCGCGAGTATCTGCAACAGTTGGCAGAGGTCACTGGGGGCACCCTTTACGTCTCCGAGGGCCTCCGCAACCTGGGCGATGCTTTCCAGGAAATTGCCGCCGAGCTGAGCAGCCAGTACAGCCTGGCCTACAGTCCCACCAACAAGAAAAATGACGGCAGGTTTCGCCGCATCAAGATCGAGATCGACCTCCCGAATGTCATCGTCAGAGCCAAGCGTGGCTACTACAGCCGTCCGTTCTAGCAAACTATCGGCAGGAGCCGAGCGGAGAGCCACCCCGAGCAGCACGGTCTTGCGTTTCCCCTCGGGTGGCTGGATACCTTCAGGATAAACCCCTTTTCTCAAGTACCTTATTGGCTAATTTCTAAAGGCTTGCGGGAATAGCTGGTTGCGAGCTCTCGCTCTTGTCCTTGTCCCTTCAGCACCCACCGTAGCCCTCCCAGGGTGCAGCCGGCTGTGTCATGTCCCTTTGGCTTCGACAGGTCCCTTCGCGGGTATCCCTTTCTCCCTGGTGGCTCTTCGCGGATCTCCTGATGCCAAGGAGGCGCGATTCTCGCCGCCCTGGTGGAATCGATAGCCAGCCCGGCTGGGTGGCGCCTCCATTGACCTTTGACATCCTGTCAATTCACAATGGCAGCGAAGGATTTCTCATGACAACGCTGAAATGGGTCGCCAGGGGATGGTTGGGGCTGCGACTGACGGCAGGTGTCGGAGCCGTGCTCCTCTGCCTTGTGGAACCGGTGATGGCGCAGGTGGTGGTGAGCGGGACCGTCACCGATCAAGGCCTCAACCCCATCCGGGAGGTCAGATTCCTCATTGAGAACAGTAGCGTTCCTGGTGTAGAGGTAACCACACGTTCCAGTGAACAGGGGACATTCAGTTTCAACCTGGTTCGAGCCGGGAAGTATCTTCTCCAGGCAACCCATGGCGACTATTACCCGATCGAGGACAAAGCCCTGGATTTAATCACCGGGGTGAACCTCGTCAACATCGAGCTCATCTCCCTGGAGAAATCCCAAATCACGGTCGACGTCTATCCTGACGACCACCTGTCGGTGGAGCAGGTCGCCATGTCGCAGGCACTGGAGGAAAGGGAAATCGACTCCATCCCCGTTACCCGCTCGACCAAGCTTCGGATTCAAGGCGCCGCGGCGGTCTTGCCGGGCGTTTTGAGGGATCCGAAGGGTGACTTGCACTTTCATGGAAGCTCGGTGGAAGAGATGAACTGGTCCCTGGATGGATTCAACCTGTCCGATCCTGCCTCGGGAAAGCTGGAGATGGGACTGGGAGCCGAATCGGTCAAATCCCTGGATCTGTTTTCCGGGCGCTACTCGGCCGAGTTCGGCAAGGGGACAGGCGGCACCATGGTCCTCAATTCCCGAATGGGAGATGACCAGTTCAGGCAACGGTTCACCAACTTCGTTCCCGGGATCGAATTTACCCGGGGACTCCGATTCCGCGACTGGAGACCCCGCCACAATTTCTCCGGGCCGATCCTCAAGAATCGCGCCTGGTTCTTCAACAGTCTGGATCTCCTCTACGAGGAAAACATCATCCCCGAGCTGCCGGTCGGCCAGGACCGTCACGTATCCTGGGCCGTTAACAACAGCTTGCGAGTTCAAGCCAAGCTCACGCCCCGACACACGCTGAGCTCAGGGTTCGTAGTGGACTATCTCAACGCGCCCAAATCGGGCCTGTCTCCCCTGAACCCGCTGGAGACCACCCTGGACAGGCGAGCCCGCAGGTATTTCTTCAATCTGAAGGATCAATGGGTTCTATCCTCCGAGAGTATCCTGGAATTCGGCTACGCGGCCTACCGCTCGATCAATCGGCAGGTCCCTCAAGGAAGCCAGACCTATCGGATCACGTCCTTTGAAAGAGGCGGAAACTTCCCCATCGACACCTTGCATATCAGCAGCCGCGACCAGTGGCGGGTCGATTTGTTCAGTCCCCCTTGGAACTGGCTCGGACAGCACCAGACCAAGGTGGGAGCCAATCTCGACTATTCCCGCTACTTCCAGGACATCCGGCGGTCCGCCATCGAATATTTCCGCCTGGACGGAACCCGGTCAAGCAGGCTGTCGTTCGGCGGAAGCGGCGAATTCAGTGAATGGAATCTGGAAACTGCCGCTTACCTGCAGGACCGGTGGGCCATCCAACCGCGGCTGGTGGCGGAGTTGGGGCTCCGCTGGGATTGGGACCGCGTTGTTTCCCGCGGCGTGGTTACCCCCAGATTCAGCCTGGCCTTCATGCCTGTTGGACTTGACAGCACCAAATTCTCGGCCGGATTCGGTTGGATTCCGGCCACCACCTACTTCCGGGTCTTCACCCGTCATCGAGACCAAAATTCCATCTTTACCGACTTCGCCGGGGACGGCATCACTCCACTGCAACCTCTCAACGTCAGATTCTTCACCCTGGACCGATCCCTGCTCACCATCCCCAGGACACAGAATCTGAGCGCCGGCTGGCAACAGAAGCTGCCCTACGGCACCGATCTCAACCTCAACTACTTGCGCAAGAGGATGCGGAACGGATACGCACAGGTCCCCATCTCAATCCGAATGATCCAGGACGATCGCCTGCCTCCCGGGAGTCGGGCTATCCACTATCAGCTACAGAATTTCAGGGAGAATACCTACGACTCGGTGGAGATCTCTCTAAGCAGACTGTTCCGGGAACACCACCGCTGGTTCCTGAGCTACACCTATTCTCGAGCCCGCTCCAATGCCGCTCTGGACCTGGATACCGACGACCCCATCCTGTTTTCCGACATCGCGGGCCGACCCTCCTGGGATGTGCCCCACCGACTGGTGTCCTGGGCATCCTTCCCTATCGGGAAAAAGACCTCAGTGGCCCTTTTTGCCGAGTGGCGTGACGGATTCCCCTTCAGTATCCATGACGACAACGGCAAACAGGTCGGCCGAATCAACAGCTGGCGACTTCCCCGGCATTTCAACCTGAACATCCACGTCCAGAGAACATTGACCCTCCTCGGACATCAGTGGTCGTTGCGGCCGGGCGTGGATAACGTGACCAATCGACCCAACTACAATCTGGTCAACAACAATATCGACTCTCCCGAGTTCCATAATCTCTTCGGACGATCTCCCAGAAAGCTGGTCATTCGGTTGCGCTGGCTGGGCAAGGCAGAGAACTGATCCGGAACGAAGGGACATGCATTGTCAGACGGCGGCACCGTTGAGGACAGGTGTTTCCCGCCCACCGGAGTGCAAGGATGGATCGTCCCCTCCGGCGAAGCCACGCCCGAGTTTCTACTTGTATTCTTCCCGCCGATGGTTCACACTCCAGCTAGTTAAGGAAGAGATCGAGGCATGCCATGAGCTTGAGACTGCTCTGCTCCATGACCTTGCCATTCTCGCTGGCTCTTTCCCTCCCTGCTGCTTTCCCGGCACAATCCTCAGTCGCCACCGAGGCTTATGAACAAGGCCAGTACGGTACCGCCTATCAGCTGGCCCGTTCTCTGGCCGATGAGGGGGACGTCGAGGCCCAGGTCCTGTTGGGACGGATGTTTGCCTGGGGGCGAGGAGTCCCCCGAGATCAGTCCGAGGCCGTGAAGTGGTTCCGGAAAGCGGCCGAGCAGGGACACGGCCTGGCCCAATCCATTCTGGGCTTGCGGTACGCCTATGGTCGCGGCGTTCCTCAGGATGACTCCCAGGCCATCGAGTGGTTTCGCCGGGGTACCAAGCGAGGCAACGCCGTCGCTCAACACAACCTTGGCGTCATGTACGAGAACGGAAAGGGGCTCGCGAAAGACGATCAACAGGCGGCTTACTGGTATCGACTGGCCGCCGAGCAGGGTGTCCCCCACGCGCAATCCAACCTGGGCCGGATGTACAGTGAGGGTCGAGGAGTCGCCCAGGACAAACTGGAAGCCGTCAAATGGTTCCAGAAAGCAGCCGAGCGGGGACTACCCCAGGCCATGCACAACCTGGGAGTGGCTTACCTCAAAGGGGAAGGTCTCTCTCAAGACGATCTGAAGGCCTATGCCTGGATCCATTTGGCGAGCCAGTTCAGCAACCGGAGCTGGCGCACCCGTGAAGTCCACCAGCAGTCGACGGACCTGAAGGGCAGATTGGGGCAACGGATGACTGCCAAGGAAATCAAGAAGGCCGAGCGCCTTTCACGAAAGTGGCGAAAGAAATTTGCCCGCAGATAGGCGGGGGTGGGGCTGGCCCGACCGGCGCCCGTGGTCTCCGCCACTACCGAGGTTTTCCCAACTCGGCGCTGTCAACGATTCCTACCCCTGCCGTTCTCATTTCATCCACCGCTCGTTCCACGTCCCCCGGATTCAGATCGACGCCCCGGCAACAATCCCGGACCACGTAGGTCTCAAAACCCAAGCCCTGAGCATCCAGCGCGGTGAACTTGACACAATAGTCGGTGGCCAATCCCGCCACAAACACCGTGCTCACACCCTCTTCCTTCAAGTAGTCCCCGAGGCCGGTTGCCATGCGGTGTCCGTTGTCATAAAACCCGCTGTAGCTGTCAATGCGGGGATCGGTCCCTTTGAGAACGACCTTGGCCCAGCGGTCTCGGCAGAGTCCCGGTGCAAAATCAGCTCCCGGCGCGTCTTGCACACAATGGACCGGCCACAGCGTCTGATTTAGCCCCTCCAACATAATCGAGTCCCCTGCACGCTTTCCGGGATGGTTGGCGGCAAAGCTTCCATGATCTGGAGGGTGCCAGTCCCGTGTGGCGGCAATCAACCCGAACCCTGTCTGCAACCGGTTCACCAGGGGAATCACTTCATCTCCCCCGGGCACGGCCAGTGCCCCCCCGGGGATGAAGTCATTTTGAATGTCAACCACAATCAGGGCTTCCATGCCGATTGCTCTCCAGGATCATCCCTTCTCTCAGATGGTGAAGCCTCGACTCGAGACCCACCGGATACTGCCCGGGTCGGGTCAAGCGCTTCAGGGCAGGGCCCAATCGGGCCAACTGCTCCTGTGCCCGTTGGCGACAGCAATCCACTGACTCCGATTGACCGACCTGCTTCCCGTTTCGCCAGACCGGAATCAGCAGATCTTCACCGGCTTCCCAGGCAGGAGACCGCCGCTCCCGACGCGCTCTGCTGGAATCCAGCAACACCTGCTTGCTGCCCTGACCGAAGCGCACGTCATAGATGACATCTCCCACAAACCTCCCGGCCTTTTGGAACCGGCGGACTTGAAGGATGCCCGGAATCGACATCTTGACCGACTGTTCAGACAGTTTCAGCTTGTAATTCCAGTCTCCCGAGGAACCGCGAACGGCCGACAGCTTGTAGACTCCGCCCATTGCCGGCTGTCCGTCAGCCGTCACCATCCTGGTTCCGACGCCCCAAACTCCAACGGCTGCCCCTCGTCGCTTGAGAGAGGCGATGAGGTGTTCGTCAAGATCGTTGCTGGCAATGATAACCGCTTCGGCAAATCCCGCCTCGTCCATGATTTCGCGGGCATCCCGGCTGAGCCGATCCAGGTTTCCTGAATCGAGGCGAATTCCCACCATCTCATGGCCCGATTGTCGCAACTGCTTCCCCACCCGAACAGCGTTGCGAACCCCCTCCAGGGTGTCATAGGTATCCACCAGGAAGACGCAATTGTTGGGGAGCGCCTTGGCGTATGCTTCGAAAGATTCAAGCTCGCTTCCAAAGGCCATGACCCAACTGTGGGCATGAGTTCCCCGAACCGGGATTCCAAAGCGCTTCCCGGCCAGAAGGTTGGATGTGCCGGCGCAGCCGCCAATATAGGCGGCCCGGCTTGCCGTGAGGCCGCCATCGCTTCCCTGCGCCCTCCGGAGACCAAATTCCAGCACGGGCTCTCCGGCGGCTGCCAGACACACCCGGGCCGCCTTGGTGGCAATCAGGGATTGAAAGTTGAGGATATTCAGCAGAATTGTTTCCAGGAGCTGGCATTGAATGATCGGCCCGCGTACACGCAGCACGGGCTCGTGAGGGAAGACCAACGCCCCTTCGGGAAAACCGTCAATCTCGCAGGTCAGCTTCAGTCTTCCCAAATAGCTCAGAAAGTCGGATTGAAATATCGGCCGGCCATCGTTGCCGGTCAATTCCCCCAGATAGTCGATATCCTCGGCGCTGAAGGAGTATCGGTCCAGGTATTCAATGACGCTGGCCAGCCCACAGGCAATGGAAAAACCACCCCCAAATGGATTGTTTCGGAAGGTAAGGTTGAATACGGCTTCCTTCTCCTCCCAACCTGTCTTCCAATAGCCAAAGGCCATGGTCAACTGGTACAGATCGGTCAAGAGGGCATGCTGACCGCGATCATGTGCCTGATCGGAACCCAAGATTACTCATCTCCTGTTGGAGACTCCGAATAGCCGCGTCCCCGCCCCACACGACGGGACGGGCCCGGGGCCAAGTGAAGAGTGGAGAGTGGAGAGTGGTTAGACCCGCCTCCGCCCCGCCGTGCGGATCATTCGAGGAAGAAACTGCCGATCTCATTTCAAGAAGAACCACAATTGGACACCAATGAACACGAATAGGGACAGATTTCTTTCAGTTTTTCTTCGTGGCCCTTCGTGGATAACTCTTTTTTTTTGTTTCAGATGAGCCTGGCCGCAGCCCGGGCTGGCCCGGAATTGTGCTGCGGTATCAACGGCTGAAGTCAGGGAAGGCGAGCGAAGCAATAGAGCGTCCGGCGGGTGCGAAGGTAGAGTCGACTGTCAGCAATGGCCGGCGTAGCGTAACACTCTTCCGCAAGGTCGTTGAGAGCCAGAACCTCCCATTGGCCTCCTGCCTTCAGGACCGGAGCCTTCCCGTTCTGGCTGAGCAGGTACACCTTGTCGTCCACACCAACCGGAGAAGAATAGTAGCGGTCGGTGGCCCCGTTCAGGCGGGCCTGCTTGAGAACTTTCCCACTTTCCGGATCCAGGGTGGTGACGATTCCACCATCCTTGACCAGGTAGAGGACGGATTGGTACAGGAGCGGAGAAGAGACGTTCGGCAGGGATTTTCGATATCGCCAAAGAATATTGCTGCCGGTCAGGTCTCCGCGTCCTCCATGGCGTATCGCCATCATGTTGTTTTGGGCCTCCAGGCGGGCTCGATAGAATTGCCAATCGAGCCGGCTCAGAAATCGATCCTTGTCCAGATCCACGTTCCGCCAATTCCTGGACGGCTTGAATCCTTCGATCTCCTCCAAGGATAACCGTCCGTCCCCATCCGTGTCCCGTTCTGCCAAGACCTGGGCATGTGAGGGAAGGTCGACCCGAACGGCGCTGTTTCCACCGGATTCCCAGGCATTGAGGTAGATCCTGTCACCGTCGATCAACGGCACCGACTTGAGCTGCCAAGCCATGCCCCGCAGCCACCAGAGCTTCTCTCCTCCATCCAGCGAGTAGGCGATCAACTGGTAGGATCCCGGCACGATCAGCTCGGTGGGCTCGCCCCTGCGCCGAAATACCGCCGGAGTCGAATACCCTCGGGCAACCTCGGGCCTTTCCGTCTTCCAATGCACCCGCCCGCTGTCCTTGTCCACCGCAATCATGTATGAGCCGCTGTCCTGGTCACAGACCATGATGACCTTGCCGTCTGCCAAAATCGGCGATGCGCCGTGCCCATTGACGTTGTTCAAAGGTCCAACCGGCAATCGCCATCGCTCACGACCGTCCAACTCGTAGGCAACCAAGCCGAAATCCCCGAAAAATACGACCAAAACGTCTCCATCGGTAACGGGCGTTGGAGAAGCGGCCGAGTTGATCCTGTGGTACCTCTGATCCCGTTCCCTTGCCAGGGAACGCTGCCAGAGGATCCGGCCTGTATCGCGGTCGAGACCATAGGTGACCAGCGTATCCTCCGAGGCCCCGGTCAGGAATAAACGATCCCCGGCAATCACCGGAGAAGACTCTCCCGGCAGCAGACCGGTCTTCCAGACGACGTTCTCTTCCGGCCCAAAGCGAACCGGGAGATTTCGATCGTCGGAGACACCCATACCGCCAGGGCCCCGGAATCTCGGCCACACGGGAACCTCGGCCGTGTCCTCGGCTCCAATCCTTGCCGGCAGGAATCCGGCGGCCAGTCCGGCGACCAGGACTGCCAGGACATGAACCTCAAACACTCGGGTCACGGCATCAGGAAAGAGTTGGCGAACTCGTATTCTTAGCATGGAATCGGGGTCTCCTCGAAAAATCGCAAAGGGGATTCACTTCAAGGAACTGTCCTGGCGCCGCTGGCTTCTTTGGCGGAATCGAAGTCGTCAGGGAGCCCGCAATTCCTTGTTGGTCAATAGAAGGTGAAGGCCGATGAGGGTCTTGGCGTCGACGATCTTGCCCCGGCGGATCAATTTCTCCAGCTGCGTGGGGGAATAGCGATGGACGGAGAGTTCCTCATCCTCATCCCCGGCCCTTTGCCCGGGTTCCAGGTCTCCAGCCAGAAAAAGGTGGAGGAGCTCGTTGCAAAAGCCCGGCGTCGTATAGAACGCCGCCAGCTTCTCCAACCTGCCGGCTCTGAAGCCCACTTCCTCCACCAGCTCTCTGGCGGCCGTCTCCTCGGGGGACTCTCCGGGGTCGATCCGGCCTGCCGGCAGTTCCAGCAGAGACTGCTGCATCGGATAGCGGAACTGTTCCACCAGGAGGACGTCCCCATTAGAAAACACCGGCACCACCGCCGCGCCTCCGGGGTGCACAACCACTTCTCGCACCGCCGGCGTTCCGGAGGCCGTGGTGATGCGGTCGACCGTGAGATCGATCACCCTTCCCCGATAAACGGTCCGGCTGTGGTCCAGCCGATAGTGCTCGTTCAGCGCAGCCTCCTGTTGACGGGACCGGGACTCTTCTTCCTCAACCCCCATGGTTGCTCCGATTTACCGCTCAGGCTATGAAAAACGTTTAAGTTCAATACTTTAACCGCCCTATTATGAAGACTGTCACAAAGAGGTGATGTCGGCCCCGTTCTGGTTGGTCTGAGCCCGGGACCGACTCACCCCGGTGTACCCCGCCAGGATCTTCGGTTCCGGGCAGGGGTGAACGGAGAGACTGCCGGTGGTCTCCTCGGCTACCCATCGAGACAGACGGACTGACCGGCAATCAAAATACCACGGATCCGGAATCTTTTCAGTACTTCTACCGGGTGATGCGGGGAAGGTTCAATTTCTTGCTTGCGAATGGGGATTGCGGTCTTGCGGCGGGGGTGGAAACGGTCATTCCCAGGACACTGGTTGGATCGAGTCGTTGCAAACCCGGACGGTAGCTACTGGCCCTCAACCTTGGGTTGCTCCTCCCCGCTCTTGTCCTGGCTCTTGGCGCCGGCGGACTTGGATTTCTTCTCCGACTCCTCCGAAATCAGCTCGATGATGGCCAACTCGGCTCCATCTCCGGCGCGCGGTCCCAGCTTCAGGATGCGCGTGTAACCTCCGGAACGATCGGCATAGCGGGCAGCAATGGTATCGAAGAGCTTCTGGACGACAGCGGCTTTGAAAAGGAATCGGGCAGCCTGGCGCCTGGCATGAAGCGTCTCTTTCTTGCCAAGAGTGATCATCTTCTCAGCCAGCGGTCTGACCTCCTTGGCCTTTTGAACCGTCGTGGTAATGCGTTCGTGCTCCAACAGCGACGTACATAGATTCCTGAGCAGCGCCCGGCGGTGGGGAGGCGTTCGCCCCAGTTTTCGTCCGTGTACACGATGTCTCATCCAAACCCTCCCGAACGACCAAACCTGCCGGGAACCACAGCCGGTCCCTATTGTTCTTCGCTCACTGGAGCTTCAATCGGCTGCCCTCGTTCGTCCAGCTCCATACCGAGACCCAGGCCCATGCTGCCCAAAATATCCTTGATTTCATTCAACGATTTTCGGCCGAAATTCTTGGTCTTGAGCATTTCCGACTCGGTCTTCTGAACCAGCTCCCCAATGGTCTTGATATTGGCGTTCTTCAAGCAGTTGTAGGAGCGCACCGAGAGTTCCAGCTCGTCAACCGATTTGGCGAGGTTCTCGTTAACCACTTCCACGACCTGATTGGCAGGCTCCTCCTCATCTTCGGCTTGTTCCTCGAAGTTGATAAAGATGGACATGTGGTCTCTGATCAACTTGGCCGCAAGGCCTACGGCATCCTGGGGTGTGATGCATCCATTGGTCCAAACGTCCAGGGACAGCCTGTCATAGTCCGTCATCTGACCCAACCTGGAGGGTTCAACCGTATAGTTGACCTTTCGGACCGGGGAGTGAACGGAATCGATGGGGATATAGCCAATGGACAGATCGTCATCGAAATTTCGGTCGGCGGAAACGTATCCTCGTCCGTGCTTCAGCCGCATTTCCACCTGCAAGCGCCCTCCTTCGCTGACAGTCGCCAGATAGACGGTCTTGTCCAGGATCTCCACATCTCCGTCGGTCTGAATATCTGCGGATGTGACCACTCCGGGGGATTCCGATTCCAAATACAACGTCTTGGGCCCCTCGCCACTGAGCCTGAACGACACCTGCTTGAGATTGAGGATGATATCGGTCGCATCCTCTACGACTCCCGGGATGGGAGAAAACTCGTGCAGAATGCCCTCGATCCTGACCGCCGTAACGGCGGCGCCTTCGATCGAGGACAACAACACCCTACGCAACGCGTTCCCGATCGTAGTACCAAAGCCCCGCTCGAAAGGCTGTGCCGTAAACTGTCCGTAGTGTTGCTCCTGATCCTCGCTGCTGATAGAGAGCCGTTTCGGCTTCTGAAATCCTTTCCACAACATAGGTGATAGACCCTCCCAGGGTCGGAGCCTGCCGGCCAAAAGCCTGATTGATACCCGAAAGACGTTTCCCAGAAAACTTTCGAACGATTAACTACTTGGAAGTAAGTTCGACGATCAAATGTTCCTGCACGGGCGGATTGGCATCATCTCGGGTAGGAGAAAAGGCAAGCACTTGTCCTGACAGGTTGGAAATATCCAATTCCAGCCAAGCTCCCCCACGACATGCGACCCTCTCCACTGAAGTTACCATGCTCGGCATCTTGTGGCTCTCTTGGCGAACCGAAATCGAATCCCCCGGCATTTACTCGAAGGAGAGGACGTTGACCTCGAGATAGTCCAGGTGGCCAACTTCCTTCTCCCTGCCAAGCAGAGTTCAATTCGAATCTGCGGTTGAACCGCGACTAAACCCGTCTCCGCTTGGGTGGACGGCAACCGTTGTGAGGAATGGGGGTGACGTCTCGAATCGACTTGACTTCCAAGCCCACTGTTTGCAGCGCTCGAATAGCGGATTCGCGCCCCGACCCGGGGCCTTTCACCCGGACGTCCACCGTCTTCATCCCGTGCTCACGAGCGATATTGCCGGCAGTGATCGAGGCCTGCTGCGCCGCAAAGGGCGTCCCCTTCCGTGATCCCCTGAACCCCAGCGATCCCGCGCTGGACCAGCAGACCAGGTTTCCTCGCGTGTCGGTGATGCTGACGATCGTGTTGTTGAAGGTCGCCTGAACGAAAACAATGCCGCTCGGGACAACCTTCTTTTCCTTTCTCCGAAAGACCTTCTTGCGTCCTTTTTTGGATTTGGTCTGACCCTTGGCCATCACACCCACTCCGATCGAATCACGATTCCCGTTCTCAAGTCTTGGCCGTTGATTTCTTCCTGCCCGCCACGGCTCCTCTGCGAGGACCCTTGCGCGTACGACCGTTGGTATGCGTCCGTTGCCCCCTGACCGGAAGCGACCGTCGATGCCTCAATCCCCGGTAAGAGCTGATCTCCATGAGCCGCTTGATGTTCATGGCAACTTCCTTGCGCAAGTCACCTTCAACGCCGCTCTGTTCCTCGATAATCTGGCGGATGCGCGTAACCTCTTCCTCGGAGAGGTCTCGCACCTTGGTATCCAGACTGATTCCCGCTCGATCAAGGATCTTGCGAGATCTTGGCCTGCCAATGCCGTGAATGTAGGTCAGGCCGACTTCCACCCGCTTATCGTTCGGTAAATCAATGCCAACGATCCGAGCCACGTCCAATCCTTTCCAGGGAGGAGAACCGGAATCCGTTTGGTCCGGCTATCCCTGACGCTGCTTGCACTTGGGGTTGACGCAAATCACCCGTACCACCCCGTGCCGGCGAATGATTTTGCACTTCGGGCAGATTTTCTTAACCGATGCCCTGACTTTCATGGCTGCCCTACTTGTAGCGATAGACGATCCGACCCCGGCTCAAGTCGTAGGGCGACAATTCCACCGCGACCCTGTCTCCCGGCAAAATCCGAATGAAGTTCTTGCGCATTTTCCCGGAAATGTGAGCCAGCACCACATGCTTGTTCTCCAACTGAACCTTGAACATGGCATTGGGTAAGGGTTCCAGGACAACCGCCATCACTTCAATGGCATCTTCCTTCGACATTCAGGACCACTTTCCTACAGAAGAGTTAAACCCCAACTTCCAAGGATACAACAAGTTACCTACAATTCCAACACTTGATCCGGGCCAAAACCAAACTGGACCGATCCTGCTGACTCACGCCCGGCGCCCGCGAATCCGACGTCCCCGCGGCCCCAGGAATCCATCGTAGTGCCGCATCACCAATTGAGCCTCGATCTGTTGAACAGTATCCATGGCCACCCCCACCACAATCAACAGAGAGGTCCCACCGAAATAAAACTGCACCCCCATACCGTTCAGAATCCAGTTCGGCAAACCTTCGAAATAGCCGCCCACCCACGGGAGATTATTAATATGGAAACCGGTAATCATGAATTCCGGAATGACGGCAATCATGGCCAGATAGATCGCTCCTGCAAAGGTGATTCGAGTCAGGATGGTCTCGATGTACTCCGCGGTAGCGCGCCCGGGACGGATTCCCGGAATAAATCCCCCGTACTTCCTCATGTTGCCGGCGACTTCAGTGGGATTGAATACGATGGAGGTGTAAAAGTAGCAAAAGAAAATAATGAAGGTGACATAGAGCAAATTGTAAAGCGGCTCGCCAAATCCGAGAGCCTCGGTGAGGCTTCTGAAGAAACGACTGTCCTCGAACATCAGACCGAAGGTCTGTGGAAAGGTGAGTATGGAAGACGCAAAGATTACCGGGATCACGCCGCCGACATTCACCTTCAGGGGAAGGTGGGTCGACTGCCCGCCCATGACCCTTCGTCCCACCACGCGCTTGGCGTACTGTACCGGAATCCGCCTCTGAGCCCTCTCGACCAATACGATGAATCCGACCACCACCACCATGATGGACAGGAGCACCATCACGAACAGCGGGGACCATTGCTGCTGCACCAGTCGGGTAAAGATCTCATGGCCGGCGCTGGGCAAGCCGCTGACAATTCCGGCAAAGATGATCAGGGACATTCCATTCCCGATGCCCCTCTCGGTAATCCTTTCCCCCAGCCACATGATGAATGCGGTTCCCGTGGTCTGGGTCAGCATGGTCATGAACACGAATCCGAAACCAGGGTTCAGAACCACTTGAGTTCCGCCCTCGGCCGGCATCCCCTGCAAGAAGGACGCGATGCCGAACGACTGCACCAGACTGAGGATAACCGTCAGGTATCGGGTGTACTGGGTGATCTTCTTGCGGCCGAGCTCTCCTTCCTTGGACAGTCTCTCCAGATAGGGCCAAACGACGGTCATCAACTGAAGGATGATCGAGGCCGTAATGTAGGGGGTTATGCCTAAGGCGAAAATGGTGAAGTTGCCGAAATTGCCGCCGGAGAATAGATCCAGAAAACCCAGAACGGTCCCCCGGCTGCGGTCGAAAATCTCACGCAGGGCCTCGGTGTTGATCCCGGGAGTGGGGATGAAAGCCCCGACCCTGTACACGGCCAGAATGCCCAAGGTGAAGAGAATCCTCTTCCTCAGGTCATTCATATTCCAGATGTTGCGCAAGCTTTCGATCACTTGATTTCTTGAATGGCCCCTCCGGCCTGGCTGATCTTGTCCCTTGCGCTTTGACTGAAGAAGTGTGCTGACACTTTCAGCGCTTTCGACACCTCGCCTCGACCCAGAATCTTCACACCATCCTTGACTTTCTTGATGATTCCCCGTTTGACCAGGACGTCCGGGGATACCGACGACCCGGCCCTGAACACCTGGAGCTGACCCACATTCACCACCACGATCTGTTTCCTGAAGATGTTGGTGAAACCGCGCTTCGGCAAACGGCGGTGCAGGGGCATCTGCCCGCCCTCGAATCCGCGCTTGGCCCTTGCGCCGGAACGAGATTTCTGTCCCTTGCTTCCGCGGCCCGCGGTTTTTCCCAGTCCGGATCCGGGCCCGATTCCCCTGCGCCTGCGATTTCGGGTCGATCCCGGTGAAGGCTTCAGTTCGTGAAGTTCAATCATGGAGCAGCCTTTGGCAGTGACTAGTGGTTATTGGATAGTGGTTAGTGGTTAGTTTTGATCTGATCGATGCGTCAAGCCTCTCCTTATTCTCGGAGCAGGCCTTCAAACAAGCGTAACCAAGTCATCAAACGCTTGCCTGTTTCAGATACCCCCCGTTTACAATTCTTCCCACTTCCCACTTCAAACTTCACTCTTCACCTCCAAGAGATGGCGAATCTTGAAGATCATGCCTCGAATTTCCGGAGTATCGGGTCGGGCGACCGTCTGGTTCAGCCGTCTGAAACCCAAGCCACGAATCACCTGCTTTTGCCGGGTCGAGCATCCGATGCCGCTCTTGACCAGCTTAATCTTCAGAGGCATCTTCTGCGTTTTCTTGGGGTTGTTCTGTCTCATCATGCACTTTCGGCGCCGGCGCCGGCAATATTTCCTCGGGCGACTTCCCTCTCAAACGGGCAACATCAGCGACATCCCTGAGTTGCTGAAGACCCTCCATGGTAGCCTTCACTACATTGTGCGGGTTGGCGCTTCCCAGAGACTTGGTCAGCACATTCCGTATCCCTGCCGATTGAATTACGGCCCGCACCGGTCCCCCGGCAATCACGCCGGTCCCATCGGGAGCCGGTTTCAGCAACACCCGGCCCGAGCCGAATCGACCGACCACCAGGTGAGGAATTGTGGTTCCCTTCATCGGGACACGGATCAGATTCTTCTTGGCCGCTTCGGTCGCCTTGCGAACGGCCGAGGGTACTTCCTTGGCTTTACCATTGCCGTAGCCCACTCTGCCGTTCTCGTCACCGACAACCACCAAGGCGCTGAAACTCAGGTTCTTGCCGCCTTTGACCACCTTGGTGACCCGATTGATCGAAACCACCTGGTCCTTGAATTGGGATTCATTCGAATCGAATTTGGCTTCCAAATGCCCTCCTTGCGACACTCTGCAGCGACCGCTGGAAGAATGGAATGCGCCCAGGTGGGCGCAACGCTTGCGTCAGAACTCCAGGCCGCCCTTTCGGGCCGCATCCGCCAATGCCTTCACCCGGCCGTGAAACAGATAGCCCCCCCGGTCGTAGACCACTCGCTTGATCCCAAGCCGGGTGGTTCGTTCGGCGATCCGGCTGCCCACGACCGTGGCTGCAGCCAAGTTGCCCCCATTCCGGTTTTGCTCGCGGATCTCCTTGTCGACCGTCGAGGCGGAGGCCAGGGTACGGCCCTGGTCGTCGTCGATGACCTGGGCGTAAATGTGACTGGCAGAGCGGAACACGTTGAGCCGAGGTCGATCGCCCGAGCCTCTGATCTTTTTTCGCACCCGCACGTGGATACGTTTGCGGATGTGACCTCTGGAAATCCGTTTAGCCATATTTTCCGATTGGGCGACCTGGGCCTACAGACCCTGCCGCTACTTGGCCCCCGTCTTGCCGACTTTCTTCTTGAGCCTCTCCCCCGTATAACGAATCCCCTTGTTCTTATAGGGATCGGGCTTGCGCAAGGACCGGATGTCAGCGGCAGTCTGGCCTACTTTCTGCTTGTCCACCCCCGAAACGACCAGGTGCGTCTGTCGCTCCACCTCAACGCTGATTCCCTCGGGGATCGGAAAGTCGATGGGGTGGGAAAACCCCAGACTGAAGACGACCGATTTCCCCTTGTGCTCAGCCCGGTAGCCGATGCCCACGATGTCCAGTTCCTTCCTGAAGCCCCGGCTTACTCCGGCAACCGCGTTGGCCAACAAACTCCGGGCCAGTCCGTGGAGTGCCTTCTGCTGCTTGGAATCCGAGGATCGGGTGGCGAGAACTCCCTTCTCGGTCTGCTCAAAGCGTATTCCTTCCGGCACCACGCTTGTCATTTGACCCCTGGGCCCCTGAATACGGACCTGGTGGTCCGAAATGCTCACCTGGATGCCCTCCGGAATTGAAATGATCTGTCTGCCGACTCGTGACATGGCTGAACGTCCGCTTCAGGTTGCGAAGAGCACTTACCAGATATAGCAGAGTACCTCTCCGCCAACCCCTTCCCGGCGTGCCCGGTTCCCGGTGATCACTCCCTTGGGAGTCGTGAGAATGCTGATCCCCAGATTCCCGAGAACCGAGGGGATCCTGCGCTTGGAAGCGTAAACCCGGCAACCCGGCCGGGATATCCTCTGCAATCCCGAAATCACCCGCTCGCCTCGGGGACCGTAACGGAGATAGATTCTCAGGAACCGCTTACTGCCCTCGTCAATGGTCTTGAAGCTGGCGATATACCCTTCTTCCTTGAGAATCCGGGTCATTTCCGTCAGCAGGCGAGAGCAGGGGATGTCGACCTTCTGGTGCTTGGCCTGCAGGGCGTTGCGAATGAGAGTGAGGTAGTTTGCAACGGGATCAGTTAAGCTCATACTTCATCAGGCTCCACAAATGCGGCCCGGTTGGCCCACCGGATCGCGGACTATATCGGGTTCACCAACTTGACTTGATGACTCCCGGAAGTTCTCCCCTCAAGGCCAACTGACGAAAGCAGAGGCGACACAACTGAAACTTGCGCATGTAACCGCGCGGGCGACCACAGAGCCTGCAGCGGTTGTATCGCCGGACCTTGAACTTGGGCTTCTTTTTGGCCTTGGCTATCAGAGCGACTCTGGCCATCTATTCAACCTCATCGTCGGAAAGGGAGCCCCAAGAGACCCAACAAGCTTCTGGCTTCATCGTCGGTCTTGGCGCTGGTAACCATGCACACGTTCATTCCTTTGATTTTGCCGACCTTGGAGTAGTCAATCTCCGGAAACACCAATTGATCCCGCAACCCCAGCGTATAGTTCCCGCGCCCGTCGAAAGACCTGGTGGAAAGTCCTCGGAAGTCTCGGACCCTGGGGAGCGCAATGTTGATCAGACGATCGAAAAACTCGTACATGCGGCCGGCCCGAAGCGTGACCGAGCAAGCGATGGCCATTCCCTGCCGAAGCTTGAATGAAGCGATCGACTTTCGGGCTCGATTGATGACGGGCCTTTGTCCGGTGATCGCTCCCAGTTCGTCCATGGCCGCATCCAACAGCTTGGGGTTCTGGATCGCTTCCCCCAGGCCGATGTTGACCACGATCTTTTCCAGCTTGGGCACCGCCATCACATTGCTGTAGCCAAACTCCTTCTGCAAAGCCGGCATGATTTCCTTCTGATAGCGGTCCTTGAGTCGGCTCATGAATTCTTCTTCTCCAGCACGCCCGCCTCGGGGGTCAGCGGTCCAGCGAAGCCTCACACTTGCGACAAACCCGGATCTTCTTTCCATCGGCCAGTATCTGGTGGCCGATTCGGGTCGGCTGCCCGCAGGCTCCGCAAACGATCATTACGTTGGACACGTGTATGGGGCCTTCCCTCTCCACGATCCCGCCCTTCAGATTCCGGCTGGGGTTGGGGCGGGTATGGCGCTTGACCATATTGATTCCTTCCACAACCACCCGCTGTTTGTTATGGATCACGCGCAACACGCGACCGACTTCCTTCACGTCCTTTCCGGCAATGACCCTGACCTGGTCGTTTCTCCGGATATCGACTCGACGTGGACGCCCCATTTCAGATTACCTCCGGCGCCAGAGAGACGATCCTAAGGAATCGCTTGTCACGCAACTCCCGGGCAACCGGCCCGAAGACGCGCGTTCCCACCGGTTCTCCCTGGTCGTTGATCAGCACCGCCGCGTTCTGGTCGAAGCGAATGTAGGAACCATCCCGCCGGCGGGTCTCCTTGCGCGCCCTCACAATCACCGCCTTGACTACCCTGCCCTTCTTGACATTGCCATCGGGGGTCACATCCTTGACAGCGGCCGTCACCACATCTCCCAAGGCGGCCTTGGCCCCCGTGCCCCCTCCTAACGGCAAAATACAGGCGAGCCTGCGGGCGCCCGAATTATCGGCGACTTCCAGGATGGTGCCCATTTGAATCACGGTGCAATCTCTCCGTCAACCGGCTCAGGCGCCGCTCTACCCAAGTTCAACTGGCCTTGGTGATGATGCGGGACACGCGCCACCGCTTGTTTTTACTGGTTGGGCGGGTCTCCACGATGGCTACCCGATCGCCGATACCACAGGCGTTCTGCTCGTCGTGAGCCAGAAAGCTGGAAGTCCTGGTGACAATGCGCCGGTAAAGAGGATGGGGCACCCGGCGTTCCACCGAAACCACCACAGTCTTGTCCATCCCATCGCTCTTGACGACCCCAACCTTGGCGTTCCTTCGACCTGTTTTCTCTCCGCTGCCCATGGCCTTGCGCTCCTGATCCCGGATCGGAAGGGCTCCGGTTCCTCTTGCCCGAAACGCTCCTGTTTTACCCTGTATCAACCGCCCCGTCGTGTGGGGCGGAGGCGCGGCTATCCTGCATCCCTTGGCTTCTGCAGTTGGCGCTCCCGTCGTACCGTCTTGATCCGGGCCACGTCCTTTTTCAACTGCTGCAGCTTGTGCGTCCCCTCCGCCTGACCCATTGCCAGTTGCAGTCGCAGTCGAAAGATCTGCTCGGCCATGTCGTTTTCCTGGCTGACCAGTTCTTCGTCCGAGAAATCCCTGATCTGCTCGGGTGTCATGCCTCGCCCCCCGCATTGGGCCTGTAGACGAACTTGGTTTTGGCCGGCAACTTGTTGGCGGCCAAACGCATGGCTTCCCGTGCCACATCCCGGTCCACGCCTTCCATCTCGAAGATGACCTTACCCGGGCGGACCACGGCTACCCAATACTCGGGAGATCCCTTGCCCTTTCCCATGCGAGTTTCTGCCGGCTTCTTGGTCACGGGCTTATCCGGGAACAGGCGAATCCAGATTTTTCCGCCGCGCCTGACGGCACGGGTCATGGCGATACGGGCCGCTTCGATCTGGCGATCGGTAATCCAGGCGGGTTCCAGCACCTTCAGTCCATAGTCTCCGAAGGAGATTTCCGAGCCGCGCCAGGCCTTGCCGCAATTGCGCCCACGCTGCTGTTTGCGAAATTTGACCTTCTTGGGCATTAACATTTCAGATCCCCACCGGGTTGATCAGAGTTTGGCACCGATCTCCGAGGCCTTTTTGGTCACCGGAAAGAGGTCTCCCTTGTAAATCCAGACCTTGACGCCAATCAATCCGTAAGTGGTAAAGGATTCCGCGAAACCATAGTCGATATCGGCCCGCAGCGTGTGGAGAGGAAGTCGACCCTGGAGGTACCATTCGGTTCGCGCGATTTCAGCTCCGTTCAGACGTCCCGCACAACAGACCCTGATGCCCTTGGCGTTGACTTTGAGGGCGGAGTCCACGGCCTTCCGCATCGCCCGCCGAAAAGCAATCCGCTTTTTAAGCTGAAGCGCAATGGATTCAGCTACCAGTTGAGCCTCGAGCTCCGGGCGATGAATCTCATTGATGTTGATGAAAACTTCGCGATTGGTCCTCTGCTGCAAATCCACCTTGAGCTTGTCGATCTCGGAACCCTTGCGGCCGATGATGATTCCGGGCCGGGAGGTGTAAATGGTGACTCGGATCTTGTTGCCGGGCCGTTCGATCTCAATGTTCGAGACCCCGGCGTGCCCCAACTGCTTCTTGAGTTCCGTCTTCAGGCGCAGGTCTTCGTGCAACAACGTTCCGTAGTCCTTCTTGGCGTACCAGCGGGAACGCCAGGTTTTGTTGTATCCCAAGCGAAGACCAAAGGGATGTACTTTCTGTCCCACGCGCCCCTCCTTATCTATTCGTCCGACACATGAATCGAGATGTGGCTCATTCGCCGCTGGTATCGCAATGCCCGCCCCATGGGAGCCGGACGCATCCGCTTCATCCGCGGCCCCTCGTTGACGTAAGCCTTGCTCACCGACAACCGGTCCACGTCGGTGGCCTCGTCTTTCTGTTCCGCATTGGCGATGGCCGACTTCAGGACCTTGGTAACCTGCGTAGCTGCCCTCTTCTTGGTGAAGCGCAGAATGTCCAGCGCTTCCGAAACGTTGCGCCCCCGGATCAGGTCAACAACCAACCGGACCTTTTGCGGCGAGCTGCGGATGAATTTGGCGGTAGCACGAGCTTCCATCAGATTCAAGCTCCAGACGGGCCTTGCAGACCTCAGGATCGCGAGGCCGTCTTTTCGGTGGACTTTGAGCTGTGCCCCCTGAACATGCGGCTGGGAGAAAATTCTCCCAACTTGTGTCCCACCATATTCTCAGTCACAAAAACCGGAATAAATCTCCTGCCGTTGTGCACTGCGAAGGTATGGCCGACCATGTCGGGAATGATGGTGGACCTCCGCGACCAGGTCTTGATCACCTTCTTCTCGAACCGCTTGTTCATGCCGTCTACCAACCTGGCCAGGCTGCGGTCCACAAATGGTCCCTTTTTTACCGATCGCCCCATCTACTCACCTCCGGGAGGTCCCGTTACTTGCCCCTTCGTTTCACGATAAACGAATCGGTTCTCTTGTTGTTTCGGGTCCTGAACCCCCTGGTCGGCTGCCCCCAGGGCGTCACCGGATGGCGCCCTCCGGAGGTCCTTCCCTCGCCGCCTCCGTGGGGATGGTCGACCGGGTTCATGGCCACACCCCGCACTGTCGGTCGACGTCCCAACCACCGCTGTTTTCCGGCCTTGCCCAGGCTGATGTTGCTGTGGTCGGTATTACCTACCTGCCCGACCGTCGCCAGACAGTCGACGTGGACCCGCCTGACCTCGCCGGACGGCATCTTCACCTGGGCGTAGGCACCCTCCCTGGCAACCAGTTGAGCCGCACTCCCGGCCGAACGGGCCATTTGGGCTCCCCCACCCTTCCGCAACTCGATATTGTGGATGGTGGTTCCCAGCGGGATATTCTTCAGAGGCAGCGCATTGCCGACCAGGATGTCGGCTTCCGGTCCGGAAACAACCGTAGCTCCAACCTCGAGACCCACGGGATGAATGATGTAACGCTTTTCACCATCCCTGTAGTGAAGCAGCGCAATTCGGGCCGATCGGTTCGGGTCGTATTCCACTGCAGCGACCTTGGCCGGCACGCCGAATTTGTCGCGCTTGAAATCGATTTGGCGATAGAGCCTCTTGTGCCCTCCCCCTCGATGGCGCACGGTCATGCGACCCAGATTGTTACGGCCCCCGGTCCTGGACTTGCCTGTAGTCAGGCTCTTCTTTGGACGCTTTTGGCTGAGTCCCTCGGAAGTCGTCACCGAGGTGAATCGCAACGAGGGCGTAAAGGGTCTGAAGGTTTTAAGGCCCATGGTTAGAAAGTGGCTAGTGAATGGTGGTTAGTGGATAGTTGAAGAAACAGGAGAGCGCCACATGCCATTTTTGCACCTGTTGAATGACGTGCCGAGATCGACAAGATGCTTGACTCACTGCTCAAAATCACTCTCCACCCTGCACTAAGCATTGTCCGCGTATTCAATCATTTTTTCGCCCGGCTTTAGCTTGACGAAGGCCTTCTTCCAATCGGGCCGCCTCCCGACATAGCGTCCCTGACGTCGCATTTTCCCCTTGAAGCCGGCCGTATTAACCGAAGCCACCTTGACGTTGAAGAGCTTCTCTACAGCTTGCTTTACCTGATGCTTATTGGCCCGTGCAGACACTTCAAAGCATAGATACCTGTGGTCTTCCTTCAGACCCAGGGCCTTCTCGGTGATGATCGGGCGCTTCACGATCGAGGCCAGGTTCACGTTTGCAGACCCTCCTGAAGTTTCTCAATGGCCTTCCTGGAGAAAAGAATGCTCCTGGAATTCAGCAGATCGTAAACGGTAACCCCGCGACTGGATACGACTTTCACTTCCGGCAAATTCCCGGAGGCTCGGGCCAGGTTTTCATTGTCCCCGTTGTCCACGATGAGAAGCTTCCTCCGCGTCTCCAGCTTCCTCAGTACCTCGTCCAGCTCCCTGGTCTTGTGATTGGGCAAGGCGAAATCGGCGACCACCCTGATACAGTTCGAGCCAAATCTGTCGCTCAGGGCCGAACGCATCGCACCCAGCAGCATTTTCCTGGGAAGGCGAAAGGCGTAGGACCTGGGCTTCGGCCCATGGGCCACTCCACCCTTTCTCCAGAGTGGATTGCGGGAACTTCCAACCCTGGCTCTCCCGGTACCCTTCTGCCGCCAGGGTTTTCTACCTCCGCCACGCACCTGAGCACGGGTCTTGGTGGCGTGAGTACCCTGTCTGAGGCTGTCACGGTAGTGTTTCACCGCCAGATAGAGCAGGCTCTTGTTGACTTTGGCCGAAAAAACAGTGTCGTGGAGATCGAGTTGATCAACCACCTCATTCTCCAGATTCACAACATCAAGCGTTGCCACGACCCGCTCCATTGGCCCGCCGCCAGGCCGGCCCGCCACCTCTATTGCCGGTTCCTGCGAACAATCAGATAGTCCCCGTTGGCACCGGGAACGGCTCCCTTGACGATCAGCAGATTCTTTTCCGCGTCCACGCGCACAACTTTCAAGCCTTTCACCGTTACCTGGCGCTGCCCCATGTGACCGGCGCCCTTCATGCCCTTGACGACGCGCGAGGGGAATGCGGAAGCACCGATCGATCCCGGAGCACGATGAAACATGGAACCGTGGCTGGCCACGCCCCCGCTGAAATTGTGCCGCTTCATCACCCCGGCGAAACCCTTGCCCTTGCTTACGCCGGTCACGTCCACTTCGTCGCTGTCGCTAAACTGGTCCACCAGCACTTTGGATCCCACTGCCGTATCTTCGACGCCATCGGATAAGCGCAATTCCTTCAGGAAACGAACCGGAGCCACCTTGGCCTTCTTGAAATGGCCACGCATGGGTTGACCGACTCGCTTGGCCGAAGTGAACTCGATCAAACCCAGTTGCACGGCGTCATAGCCTTCCCGATCGGCCGTCTTTTTCTGCACGACCACGCAAGGCCCGGCCTGGATCACGGTAGCCGGAATGACACGCCCCCCGTCCTCGAACAACTGGGTCATCCCGATCTTGACACCCAGAATGCCATTCACCATCGGTCAAACTCCCGGTCACTGGCTGTGGGAACCGGATTTTGTGCCGGACTCGGCCTGCATGGGCGGACAAAATCCTCCACTCTCACTTGTGCTCCTTGCCATATGCCTTGATCTCGACGTCAACCCCTGCCGGCAGATCGAGCTTCATCAAGGCATCGATGGTTTGCGGGGTGGGCTCCAGAATATCCAGTAGCCGCTTGTGGGTCCGTATCTCGAATTGTTCACGCGACTTCTTGTCCACGTGAGGGGACCGGAGGACGCAGTATTTGTTCTTGGCCGTGGGAAGCGGAATCGGCCCGGCGATTCGAGCCCCGGTGCGCCGGGCCGTATCCACGATCTCTCCGGCGGATTGATCCAGAATCCGGTAGTCAAAGGCTTTCAGTCGGATGCGTATCTTTTCGTTCAGCATCTATGGCTCTCATTCGCGGAGGCAATGGGCTCAAGGAGGTTGGGCGCTCCTATTCCAGTATTTCGGTAATGGTG
>JAPPDF010000099.1 GCA_028875575.1 Acidobacteriota bacterium | reverse complement strand
GCAGCGGCCGCTGTCGGAGGTGCAGACGCGTTTCCCGGAGCCTGCTACCCGTCCCCGATGGGCAACCTGTCACCTGTCAGTGGAACGAACACTCCGGCAGGGTTGGGTGCAACCGAATGGGCCGGACGGCCGCCGGCGACCTGACGCTGCAGTCCTGCGCCGCGGTCATCCCCGCGTTCAGGCCGCTGGTGCGCAGCCGATGGCCGGGCAGTGACCGCATCGTTGCACCATCCGAGCCAGGGGCGGTCCCGGCGGAGCGCCGCTGCGCCAGCGATCTCGAATCGAAACTATCCCGATAGGTTAATTAATGTTTAATTTCTGTTGACCGATATGGTATATATTTGCACCTGATAGGTTTTAACCATCGATTATTTCCTGACTACTATCTGTTTATACGGGTGGCTATCATGTCTGAAGTGGACTGACAGGTTGGAAAAGCCTCGGCCAGAGGTTGCTTGCGCGAGGTGATGGGTGGATGCAGGAAACCATTGAACTCTTGAGACGCCAGGCGTCGGCCCTGCACAAGGCGGCCGACATGCTCGAAGAAGTGCTTCGCGACGTGGTGGAGGAGACGCCCGGGCGAGGCAACGGCAGGTCCAGGAAATCGCTGATCTGCATCGGTTGGCTGGAAGGCGACAAGAGGCACGAATGCGGGAAGGAATTCACGCCGACCGGACCTCGGTCCATCCGTTGCCCCGATTGCGCGACCCGGCAGCGAAGAGCCAACGACGCTTACTACTACGCGCAGAGACAGAACAAGCGGGATCCCGATGCCAGGAATGGCAGTTGAGCCGGCCCCGTTGACTTGGGGATGGGACAGCGGGTAACTCCGCTTCCTGCCGCCGCTGGAAAGAGGTTGCCTGCCCTGTCCACGAAAATGTTGATGGACCTGACAAGAATCGCCCTCTTCAACGGCATACTCGGTCAGTGGCGGAAACTATCATGATAGGTCATATGATTATGTCACTACTGTTACCATCCATACCCATTGAAGCGGATAAGATAGGACAACGCTTTCCCGAATATCCGCAAGTTCCATAGCGTGATTGCGACGACTTCCATGTCGATAGCTGAAGTTATTTCATTTCTTAACGGCATACTAGTTCGTTTGTGGTGTTCATCTTCTAGTGTGCATCACCAACAATAGTCAAGAATCCAAGAGGAGAATCCAATGAGATTGAAAATCCTGTTTGCTCTGCTGATCTTTACATTGGTCGCAGGGCAGGTGGTTTACGGGCAAGACGTGAATGGAGGTTTCAATGTCCGGACTGATGCGCCGCTTGCGAAGGTGGCCCAATACGCCAACAACGCGCTGGTGAGCGACTTGGAGTTCGATTGGGCAGCAGATGCAGATCGTACCGAACATTCTATCGATAGAGCTCAGAACGATGATCTGATTATCAAGATCGGCTACGGACTGCTCATCACCAACGCCGACTCCGCCAGGGGGGATACCACGGCCGGGTTCGTGCTCAAGTGCGGAACCAACTATGCAGATGATTGTGACGACACCATCGCGGCAGCCTCCATCTCAAACAAAGGTGGTACGGGGGTCATTACAATCACAATCGAAGACGCTGACACACCAGCGGATTTCAAGGTAGTTGGAGTCAGAGTGGATGCTTCCGCTTTGGCCGTCGACGATGAGATTAGTGTCAATGTCACATCGACGACCGATGCGAATACACAACCTCTAGGCGGAGGCGACGCTTCAGGTGGCGTTTCGGGCCCGGTGGCCGTGGTGGCTGCCGGTCTGAAAGTGACGGCCAAGCAAGCCTCCAGTTTGGCCTGTTCGACCACAGAGAAGCCTTCCATTACGGTTGCCGAAGGCTTTGGTGTCGATGCCCTCGGCCGTATAGGGGCCTGGGGGCCGTCAGGGGGTGACGGTATCGGTTCAGAGACCGCCTCAATCAAGATTGTCCTGCACAATCTGCCCGACGGCGCCTCCGTCAAATGGCCTCCATCCGTCGATAGCTTGGTTGAGGTTACTCTAGCTGACGAAACGAAGGTCAATAGGATTAACGGAACCTTGACCAAGGACGATCCCGAGTCCAGCAGCAACGGCGAGGTGGTCGTTTACAATTACGCGCGGGAAACACGTCACAGCAGAACCCCAACCAACACCGATGGAGAGCCCCTAGGAGATACCCCCCTCAACGCTGCCCGCAGCTTCGAGATTACGCCCGATGAGGTCGATTTCGGAAGCGATGCTTCGGTGGATATCGCCGCCATGCTCTTTCCGCCGGCCGACCGGTCTACCGAGGGAGTCAAGCTCGATCTGGAATCGGAGTTGTCCTTCGAGGCCGAGCTGCAGAATCCCATGGACGACGACGGTAATAACACGGGAGAGGGCTGGCTGGTCGTCTCCGAGTGCGTGACCTACCTGCTCTATCTCTTCGTGACCTGCGGGGCCAATCCCGGCTGGACCACGGGAATCTCGGTGTCCAACACCTCCGCCGACGCCAACATCTTCGGCGCCTTCGACGAGGCCAAAGACCAGAACGGCTCCGTCGTCATGTACGGATTCCCGAGTGACCCGGTGCTGTCTGCCGATGATACGGTCGAGCCCGTAGTTGTAACCGTCAGCCCCGACATGGCGGCCGGATCGACCACCACCTTCGATTGCGGCAATACCGCCATGGCCGGAATGGAAGGCTACGCCATCATCAGGGCAGGATTCCAGCACGCCCGGGGCATGGCCTTTGTCATGGGTAACTTCGCCGACGGGGCCGCCGTGGACGTTTCCCACGGCTACATGGCCGAGGTCATCACCGATCCGGCCGAGCGAACGGAGGATATCGAGTAACCGGCCTGCCCTGTCGTTTCCTTCACCTGGCCGGCGCCTCCGGGCGCCGGCCTTTTTTTTGTGTCCGTACTCTCTCGAATGAACAGCACCGTTTTTCAACGCAAGGGGGCAGTAATACCCTTCAACGGCTGTTCCGCATCGCCGTTTGCGGGCAGCCCCCGGAGTCGGTCCTTGAATTATCGCCGGATGCCGGCGATTGCGGGAAGACCCGTCACCACCGCGATCCCTACCGCAGCAGCGGCCAACAGGACTTCCTGCAGGCCGTAGAGTCGACCCGGGAAGTGCCAGGCCAACACCGCGGTCACCACCGCCACGGCCGCAAGCCCACCTGTTTTTGCCAATTCCAGCACGGTTGTCCCTTCCACCGCTTCCCCGGCCGAGTTCTTCTGCACGACACCGCTGACTTGAGTGCCTTCCGAAGAAACGTGAACCTCCACGCTCGGGGCCCGCATTGTCGCTTCCGGCCCGGCTCGACGTTCGCTCCCCCGCCGCATCAGCCTTCGCCTGGCGGCTCGGTTTGCACAGTCGTGCCATTGTCGCGAACGCCCTATTCCCCCGATTGCCGCAAAGTCCTGCGGGCCTCTTCCAGGCCGGTACGGGCGCCTTCCAGCGTCGGGTCCAGAGAGAGCGCCTGTTTGAAGCTCCGGACCGCCGCTTCCGGCCGGCCCAGGTAGTACAGGGTGGCGCCGATGTTGTTGTGCGTCTTGGCATTGTCGGGCTCGACCTCCGCCAGTCTCCGATACAGATCGAGCGCCTCCCCGTAGCTCTTCCGGTTGAAATACGACGTGGCGAGATACTTGAGTGCCTCCCTGTTGCGCGGGTTGAGCTCCAGGACACGGCGATAGTTCTCCTCTGCCTCCTCCATCCTTTGGAGATCCTCGAGTATTCGGCCCAGCAACGAATAGGAGCGGCCTTCATTCGGGCGCTGTGCCGAGGCGATCGTGGCAGCGGCCAGTGCTTCCTCCAGGCGACCTGCATTCATCAAACCGATGCTGAGATTGCGGTGAGCGTTTCTTGCGTTGGGATTGAGAGATACAACATGATTGAAGAGAGTGACTGTGTCTCGGTAGATTCCCGCCTGGCGCCAGGTCGTTGTTCCAAGTAGGGCCAGCATCACCACCACAAGACCTGTCGCCCCCATCTTCCATCGATCCGGCAACCGGCTGGCGCCATGCACGGCGGCCCCGATGATGACCGCCATCACCCCGATGCAGGCCAGGTATTGGAACCGGTCGGCTACCAGGGAGTACCCCATGTAGCCGTAATTCACGAAGCCCAGAGCCGGCGAAAGCGTCACCGCAAAGAACAAGGCCCCGGCCAGCGGCCCGCGCCCGATCGGATGGCGCGCCAACCACAGCACCCCCGCCAGCACCATGGCTGCGGCCGGGTACAGCCAGCCCCAGGGGTCCCCGAGGCTGATGTCCCAGAGTGGGTATATGACCGAGAGGTCGGTTGGCCAGGCCAGTTTCCCCGCGTAGAACCAAAGGGCCCGGGACGCGATGAGCACCCGCTCGGGCCACGAGTAGTCCAGCTTGAACCTCTCCAGGTCGTAGGAGTAGAGATCGGCCAGGGTAATGAGCAGCGCCACCAGGAAGAACGGCGCCAAGCGCTGCACGTCTTTCCCCGTGATGCGGCCCGCTTTCCACCACTGGACGATCAACAGCGCCACCGGAAGCGTCACCACCACCGATTTGCTCAACAGGCCCGCTACGAATAGCAGGAGCGCCAGGCCATAGCGCCAGGGACGCGGTTGTTCCAGGAAGCGCAGCCAGACCAGCACGGCGGTGAGGTAGAAGAGGCCGGAAAGCACGTCCTTGCGCTCGATGATCCAGGCCACCGACTCCACGTGCAGCGGATGGGCGGCGAAGGCGGCAGCCACAATCCAGGCCCCGGGCACGGCCAGGCGCAGCAGCAGTCGCCACAGCAGCAGGGAGTTGAGCAGGTGAAGCAGCACGTTGACGACGTGATAGCCGACCGGCTCCAGTCCCCAGATCTTGTGTTCCAGCCAGAAGGTGCTATAGGTCAGCGGCCAGTAGTGTCTCTCCTTCTCCATGCCCGACGGCCAGGACCAGATGGCGCCGAGGCCGGACCACTCCAGGACCGCCTGGGACTCGTACCAGATGTCGTCATCCCAGACAAAGCCGCCCCAGAGCATCGCCGGCAGGTAGCAGACCGCTGCCAGCAGGCAGAGAGCCAGGGCGGCCAGGGCGTCCTGGCGCGAGAACCGGTCCAGGAATCGGGTGGCCTCGCCAGGAACCGAGGATGCCGCTGCCTTTCCGGGTTTGGCTGCGGCGGAGGCATTGGCTCGAGCTGAGGAAGCCGGCCTCGAGGCCAATCGCTTGCGCCGATTCGGCCTCGTTTTCTTCCTTGTGTCAACCATGGTGTGAAGCGGCTACTCCACCTCTTGCTGCAGGGTCTTGCGTATCTCTTTGAGGTTGGTTCGGGCCGTTTCCAGAGTCGGGTCCACGGAGAGAGCCTGTTTGAAGCTCCGGAGCGCTGCTTCTGCCTGACCCAGGTGGTAAAGGGTCACGCCAATGTCGGAGTGGGTAGTCGCATTGTCGGGATCGACCTCCAACAGCATGCGAAACAGATCGAGCGCCTCACGGTAACGCTTCTGCTCGAAGCGCAACCAGGCGAGATTACCGAGTGCCTCCTTGTGGCGTGGGGCGATTTGCAGGGCTCGCACGAAGTGTTTTTCGACCTCATCGAGTTGGCCCAGGGAGTGCAGGATCGCCCCGAGGTTGGAGTGGGTGGCTGCATTGTCGGGATCGACCTCCAGCAGCATCCGAAAGAGATCGAGCGCCTCACGGTAACGCTTCTGCTCGAAACAAAACTCGGCGAAATCATTGAGTTTCTTCACTTGGCGTGGATCGATCTCGAGGACGCGCCGAAAGTTCGCCTTGGCATCGTCTAACCGATCGAGTCTCACTAGTATTTCGCCGAGCAGGAAATAGGGTTCGGTGAAATCGGGGCGCTGTGCCACGGCGATCCTGGCAGCGGCCAGAGCTTCCTCCAGGCGGCCCGCCCTGATCAAACCGAGGCCGAGATTGCGATGAGCGTTCAGTGCCTTGGGATTGAGAGAAATAACATGGTTGAAGAAAGTGACATCGTCTCGGTAGATTCCCGCCTGGCGCCAGGTCCTCGTTCCGAGAAACGCCAGTAACACTACCAGAAGCCCTGTCGCTCCCATCTTCCATTTACCCGACAACCGGCTGGCGCCGTGCACGGCGGCGCCGATGATGACTGCCATCACCCCGATGCCGGCCAGGTATTGAAAGCGGTCGGCTGCCAGAGAGTACTCCATGTAGCCGTGATTCACGAAACCCAGAACCGGTGACAGCGTCACCACGAAGAACAACGTTCCGGCCAGCGGACCACGCCCAATCCGGTGGCGCATGAGCCACAGCACCGCCGCCAGCACCAGGGCGGCGGCCAGGTACAGCCAGGCCCAGGGGTCCCCGAGACTGATGTTCCAGCGCGGGTAGATGACCGAGAGATCGGTTGGCCAGACCAGTTTCCCGGCATAGAACCACAAGGCCCGGGACGCGATGAGCACCCGCTCGGGCCAGGAGTAGTCCAGGTCGTGCCTCCCCGGGTCGTAGGAGTAGAGATCGGCCAGGGTAATGAGCAGCGCCACCAGGAAGAATGGCGCCACGCGCTGCAGATCTTTCGTCGTGATGCGGTCCGTCTTCCACCACTGTACGACCAGCAAGGCCACCGGCAGCGTCACCACCACCGATTTGCTCAACAGGCCTGCTACGAACAGCAGCAGCGCCAGGCCATAGCGCCAGGGTCGCGGTTGTTCCAGGAAGCGCAGCCAAACGATCACGGCAAGTAGGTAGAAAAGGCCGGAAAGCACGTCCTTGCGCTCGATGATCCAGGCCACCGACTCCACGTTCAGCGGATGTGCGACGAACACGGCAGCCACGACCCAGGCCCCGGGCACGACCAGGCGCAACAACAGTCGCCACAGCAGCAGGGAGTTGAGCAGGTGCAGCAGCACGTTTACGACGTGATAGCCTGTCGGCTCCAGTCCCCAGATCTTGTGTTCCAGCCAGAAGGTGGTATAGGTCAGCGGCCAGTAGTGTTTTTCCTGCTCAATACTCGACGGCCAGGACCAGATGGCGCCGAGGCCGGACCATTCCAGGACAGCCGGGGACTGAAACCAGATGAAGTCATCCCAAATCAGGCCGCCCCAGAGCATCGCCGGCAGGTAGCAAACCCCTGCCAGCAGGGCGAGCGCCAGGACGACCAGCGCGCCCCGGCGCGAGAATCGGCCGAAGAACCGGTTGGCCTTGCCAGGAACCCGGGATGCGGGTGACTTTCCGGGTTCGGCTACGCCGGAGGCACTGGCTTGAGGTGATGAAGCTAACCTCAGGGCTGATCGCTTGCGCGGATTCGGTCTCGTTTTCTTCCTTGTGTCAACCATGGTGTGAAGGCGCTATTCCACCGCTTGCTGCAGGGTCTTGCGCGCCTCTTCGAGGCCGATGCGGGCTTCTTCGTGGGTGGGGTCCAGAGAGAGCGCGCGTTTGAAGCTCCGGACCGCTGCTTCCGACCGGCCCAAGTGGTGCAGGAGCCCGGCAATGTTGTTGTGCGTCGTTGCATTGTCGGGATCGACTTCCGACAGTTTCCGGTACTGATTGAGTGCCTCTTGGTAACGCTTCCGGCTCAAATAGGACGCGGCTAGATACTCGAGTGCTTCCTTGTTGCGCGGGTCGAGTTCCAACGCTCGCCGCGAGAAGTCCTCCGCTGATTCAATCCGACCCCACTGCCACGACATCCGTCCCAGAAAGGCAAGAAACCGAATCTCTCTGGCCCTGCTCAGTCCGAGCTCCAGCGCGCGGCGAAAGTTGTCCTCGGCCTCGTCCATCCGCTTGAGATTGGCAAGTATCTCGCCAACCAAGGTATATGAGCGGGCTTCATCCGGGAGCTGTTCCGAGGCGACCTTGGCAGCGGCCAGAGCTTCCTCCATATGGCCTGCCTTGCTCAACTCCCTGCTGAGATTGCGGTGAGCGTTCCGCGCCATGGGGTTGAGCGACACAATGTGACTGAAGAATGTGAGATCGTCCCGGTAGATTCCTGCCTGGCGCCAGGTCGTCGTTCCAAGTAGCGCCAACAACACGATCAGGAGACCTGCTGCCCCCATCTTCAGTCCGCGCGGCAACCGGCTGGCGGCATGCACGGCGACGCCGATGATGACTGCCATCACCCCAATGCCTGCCAGGTATTGAAAGCGGTCGGCTACCATAGAGTAGACCATGTAGCCGTAATTCACGAAGCCCAGAGCCGGCGACAGCGTCACCACAAAGAATAGCGCCCCGGCCAGCGGCCCACGCCCAATCCGATGGCGCGTGAGCCACAGCACCGCCGCCAGCACCGTGGCGGCGGCCAGGTACAGCCAGGCCCAAGGGTCGCTCAGGCTGATGTTCCAGAGTGGGTAGATGACTGAGAGATCGGTTGGCCAGGCCAGTTTCCCTGCATAGAACCACAGGGCCCGGGACGCGATGAGCACCCGCTCGGGCCATGAGTAGTCCAGGTTGTGCCTCCCCAGGTCGTAAGAGTAGAGATCGGCCAGGGTAATGAGCAGCGCCACCAGGAAGAACGGCGCCAGGCGCAGCAGATCCTTCCCCGTGATGCGGCCAGTCTTCCACCACTGGACGATCAGCAACGCCACCGGCAGTGTCACTACCACCGATTTGCTCAACAGGCCTGCTACAAACAGCAAGAGTGCGAGGCCATAGCGCCAGGGTCGGGGTTGTTCCAGGAAGCGCAGCCAGACCAGCACGGCGGTGAGGTAGAAAAGGCCGGAAAGCACGTCCTTGCGCTCGATGATCCAGGCCACCGATTCCACGTGCAGCGGATGAGCGGCGAACACGGCAGCCACGATCCAGGCCCCGGGCACGGCCAAGCGGAGCAGCAATCGCCACAGCAACAGGGAGTTGAGCAGGTGCAGCAGCACGTTGACGACGTGATAGCCGGCCGGCTCCAGTCCCCAGATCTTGTGTTCCAGCCAGAAGGTGGTATAGGTCAGCGGCCAGTAGTGTCGCTCCTTCTCAATGATCGAGGGCCAGGACCAGATGTTGCCGAGACCGGACCACTCCAGGACTGCCTGGGATTGGTACCAGATGTAGTCATCCCAAACAAAGCCGCCCCAAAGCATCGCCGGCAGGTAGCAGACCGCCGCCAGCAGGGCGAGGGCCAGAGCGCCCAGGGCGTCCCGACGCGAGAACAGGTCCAAAGACCGGGTGGCCTCGCCGGGACCCGAGGATGCCGGTGTCTTTTCGGGTTCGGCTACGGCGGAGGCACTAACTTGAGGTGAAGAATCCAGCCTCAAGGCTAGTCGCTTGCGCCGATTCGGCCTCGTTTTCTTTCGCTGCGCCATCGGCTACGGCCTCTCCGGGTCTGCGAAGCGGATCCCGAAATTGGCTGGCTGAGAGGGGCCGTCCGGGTCCATTTGCCTCATGATCCGTAGAGAGCGTTTGGTTAGCAGGACGGGAGCATGGTCGATCCAGGGTCGGACGGGAGGCTCGTTCTGGTCGCGGCGCAAGATGCGGACTTCGCCGAATTCTCGCTCCAGGGAATATCCGGGTACGGAAAACCTGGAGTCCGCGGATACGATGTGACTGACCAGGGAAGAAACCACCTGCACGTTCCCTTCGAGACCCCTTCCGGTGTCCAGGTCGTAGAAGGGGATCTTGTGGTGCAGGTAGTAGTATCCCGGAAGGTTGATATAGGGGCGGTCGACCTGCCACACCCCGCTGACGCCGGGTGCTCGGGCAAGGAAGCGATAGGCGGGAAAGATTGGGTCGCGGTTTCGGACGAAGCCCACCACTCCGGTCTCCCGCGACCAGGCTTTGTACACTCGGCCCTGGTAGGGCAGCGCGTTCAGGATTCCCGCCAGCGAAAGGGCGGCGAACCCGGCGGCTGCAAGTCCGGCAAGACGACGTAGTTTGTTTCCGTCGACTGCCAGGCCCGCCGTCAGGTCGGCACCGGTCAGGAGCCAGAGCGGAATGACGGCAAAGATGAAGCGGTACTCCTTGTGGGCTTGCAGGGAATGGACCAGCAGGACCAGGGCGATCAGCCCCAGCAGAAAGCCGTAGCGCCGCAGGTGGCGAAATGCCGCCGCAACGCAAAGCACGCTCAACCCCAGGCCCGAGAGAGTGAGCCAGATGAGGTACTGGTAGGCCGGACTCTCACCGGTACGCATTGAACCCAGGATAAGGTTGTAGCGGATGTTGGTGACGTAGGAGTGGAAGAGACCGCCATCCCACGTGACAGCGTCCAACAGGCCGAAGGCGGCGGTGAATCCGGCCCCAGCCAGTATGAGCTGCATCCTCTTCCCGGTTCGCAGAAACACGATCCCCAATAACAGGAGGGCAATCGGTGCGTACTGCAACCGAATGGCTGCGGTGATGCAAGCGAGAAAGGCTGCAGTCCAGACCGTCCGGGCATCCTCCACGGAGGGCCGCACACAGAGCGCCAGCAGCGCCATCAGCGGAGCGGCGGCTACGAACTCGGTCATGGGCTTGTGGGCGAAGCCGACCAACTCGTACCAGAAGGCTCCCGCCAGCAAGGCCGCCCTCCCGGCGGTTTCCCCGAAGTGGCGTCGGGCAAAGACGTACATGCCTGCCGGAATCGCCAGCGAGATTGCGCAGAACAGCAGCTTGACGCCGCCGACGTACCAGAAGGGCTGACCGAGGCCGACGGCGTCGAACAGCATGAGGAGGCCGGCCACCGTTCCGGGTACCAGCCAGGAGCGTGCACCGTAGAAGTACTCCCAGTAGGTGATGCCGCTGCCGAAGACCAGCCGGTGCGCCGGCTCCAGGTACTGCATGATCTCGTCGGGGTGTAGCACGAAGTCGCCCGACAAAGCCACCGCGGCGCGCGCCGCAAATGCCAGCGCCAGTACCAGCGGCAGATATTTCCAGGTTCGGCCGGTGACCCTCGGGTGAAGCAGCACCTCGAGCGCCGCCTGAATCCGCGGCAGGACAGGCTGCCAGGTGGACCGCTTCGCTCGGCGCCGGCTTATCAGTGGCCTCTTTCGCCTGGTCATTTCCGTGAAGCCTTGAGTTTATGCGTTCCCGCATGCAGGCGATAGACATAAAGGTTCGCAAGCAGAAAGTTGAAGAGGGTGCCGAGAGCGACACCCAACAGGAGCGCCGGCAATCGATGATGGGCGAAGACGTCGACATAGCTGGTCAGGAGGGTGTAGCTGCCGACGTTCACGGTGAGACCGACCAGACTGCTGGCCACGAACTTGCCCCATTGGCGCACCCGGGGCTGGGGCGGACGCTCGCCGAAGGTCAGGCTGCGGTTGAGCCGCCAGTTCCAGGTGACCGCCGGCCAGAAGGACAGGAAACGCGCCAGGCGGTGATCGAGGCCGATCCACTGCAGGCAGAAGTAACCGGCAACATCGATCAGGAAGCCGCTGGCGCCCACCAGCCCGAAGCAGAGCACCCGAACTATCCCGCCGAACTTGAACCGGTACAGGCGGCAGAGGTGACGCAGGAAGTTGAGCTGCTGTCTCCAGTTCATCTTGCTGGAGCCCAGACTGCGGTCGCGGAAGTCGATGGGCAGTTCCTTGACCCGCAATTGTCCGCGCACCATGAGCTCCAGGGCGATCTTGTAGCCGATGGGTTGCAGCGTCCGCAGGTCCGGGAGCGCACGGCGGTCGGTTGCGAAAAACCCGGCCATCGGATCGGAGCAACTGACGAGCGGAAGCGTCAATGCAGTTGCCACGCGGGAATTCAAAACGCGCCACCGGCTCCAGGTCCGATCGATGACACCTCCCGGCGCGTAGCGGCTGCCGACGACCATGTCGCAATCGGCGTCGAGGGCAGTGAGCAAGTCGGGGATGCGCTCGGGAGGATGGGACAGATCGGCATCCATCACCACCATCCGGTCGAACCGGCAGAGCCGGATTCCCTCGATAACGGAGAGTGACAGGTCCCGGGGCAGTTGGCGGCGTGTCACCATGCGCACCGGCAGGCGATCCGCCAGTTCCGCGACCACCGCCTCGCTGCCGTCTTCCGAGTCGTCGTCGACCAGCAGCAGCTCCCAGGAGATTCCGCTATCGGAGAGCGCGGCATGAATGCGCTCAACCAGGCGCGGAATGTTGGCCGCCTCGCGAAACGTCGGCACGATGATGGAAACTGCCTGGCGGGGGCCGGGACTCTCGAGGTCGTTCGGTTCCTTCGGCGTGTCGTTCATCCCGGTTCTCGGAGGCTGGCAAGATACTCTCATCCAGAGAGTTAATCACATTCTACCACCCGGGAACGCGGGCGTCCCGCCCGCAAGCCATACCGTTGCGTGCCGCTCAGTTTCCCTGCGATGTGGCACCCGGCCACCCGGCTAGCGGCAACAGCATGGGCACGGCTGAATCGGAGTGCTGGCGCCGTTGCCAGTCGACCCGGGTGGAGGAGATGGCCAAGGCTGTGCCAGGTCCTATGCGGGCGAGACGCCCGCGCTCCCGGGGGGGCTCACCCGCAACCTTATTTGCAACAACAGAAAATAGAGAGATCCACGAAGTGACACAAAGGACCACCAAGCATGACGCCTCGGTCGCATCGACACGGGCTGCGGCCCGGCAAGCCGGCGCGCTTCCCGTTGAGGAGCAAGAGGGAAGGGAGGATGCCCACCCGGGAGCGCGGGCGTCCCGCCCGCAAGCCATACCGTTGCGTGCCGCTCAGTTTCCCTGCGATGTGGCACCCGGCCACCCGGCTAGCGGCAACAGCATGGGCACGGCTGAATCGGAGTGCTGGCGTCGTTGCCAGTCGACCCGGGTGGAGGAGATGGCCGAGGCTGTGCCAGGTCCTATGCGGGCGAGACGCCCGCGCTCCCGGGTGGGTCCCGCTCGCAACCTTATTCTTGCAAACAGCCATCCATCCATGGCCGCTCCTTTGCGAGGCGCACCAAACCGGCCTTTACGGGGTTCTCTTCCATGTAACGCATGACGTCCCAGAGATGTGCCTCATCGCGAACATAGCGGTCGAAATAGTCTCCCATCCAGAAAGCGCCAGTCCGGCCCAACAGTCGATTCGCCCGCTTGGCGGTGAACGATTTCCAGGAGTGGATGACCGCGTCCAAGGGAAAGCCGGGCAGTGTCTCGATTACCGCATGCACGTGATTGGGCATGATGACCCACGCCAGAAGACGGTAGCGCTCACCGTCGAAATGCAGCAGTGCATCCCGGACCACTGCTGCGACGCGGGCGTCTTTCAGCCAGCAGGCGCCGTGTCCCTGATCGGCGAAACGCTCGATTTGGCCGCGAAGGCGTGCACAGCGGGGATCGTTGGCCTTTTCGCCACCACTGAGCTTCAGGTCGGTCTTCCAGTCGGCGACGATTGCGGAGGGAACCGCGTCGACAAGTCGGAAAGTGAGAAATTGCACCGTTCCCGCTTCATCGAAGTGCGGGAGGTAGCCACGATCGTGCCAGGCCTTGTGCGGGCGGGACGTTCTCGCTCCAGGAGGGTCTTTCTTCATGAGTCGTATTGCCTCCACAGGGAGAACGTTTCAAGAAGGCGGTGCAGTGCATATGGTTACCAATGAAGTATGGACGCCACCCGGGAGCGCGGGCGTCCCGCCCGCAACCTTCACCCGGGAACGCGGGCGTCCCGCCCGCAACCTTATTCGTGTAAACGACCTGCCATCCAGGGCCACTGCCTCGCAAAGCGCACCGAACCCGCCTTTACGGGGCTTGTTTCCGTTCTGCCAGGTCCTATGCGGGCGAGACGCCCGCGCTCCCGGGTGGGTTCCGCCCGCGACCTTATTCGTGTAAACGATCTGCCATCCAGGGTCACTCCCTCGCAAAGCGCACCGAACCCGCCTTTACGGGGTTTGTTTCCGTTTTGCCGGGTCTTGTGCGGGCGAGACGCCCGCGCTCCCGGGTGGGTCCCGCCCGTAACCTTATTCGTGTAAACGACCTGCCATCCAGGGGCCACTGCCTCGCAAAGCGCGCCAAACCGGCCTTTGTGGGGTTTGTTTCCGTTCTGCCAAGTCTAATGCGGGCGAGACGCCCGCGCTCCCGGGTGGGTCTTTGCTCCTTCCCCGTTCCCGGCCCTTGGCGGACGACTCCTTTTTATCCCTGCAGTTCTTCCACGATCTCCCGCGCCGCCTGCCTTGCTTTTTGGGGTTGGTCGGGAGGGAAGGAGATGGCAGCCACCACCGGATGCCCGCCGCCGCCGTAGCGCTCGCAGATGCGGGCCAGGTTGTGGCGGCGCGGGTTGGGACTCCAGGGGTTAGAGCCTACCGAGATCTTGGTGCGTTGGGGAGATTGCATCAGGCTGACGTGGTAATCGCCTTCGGGGTGGAGATGGTAGGGGATGAACTTGTTGTAGCCCTCCAGGCCGAAGGGGATCAGGTCGAAGAAGGTCACCCCGCGAATGCATTCGCAGACATCGGCGATGATGCGGATGTTCTCGGAATGGCGTTGGTGCAGGGGCCGGTAGCGGTCCATCACCTCGGCTTGGGTGGCTACCTGGTTGAGGGGCTGCCGGGAGAGTTGGCGGATGATGCGGTGGGAGAAGGCGGTGTCGCGGTTGGCCTCGATGACGGCCGCCAACTTCTGGGCCGGTTCGCCCACCTCGACCGCTTCCCGGGCGCTGGCGTAGAGGGCGCCGTCCACGATGTCGGCCCAGTGGATGAGGTCTTCCAGCATTCCCGGGTCGAAGCCGAAGCGGCTGTGGCCGATGGTGGCGATCATCTTGGTGCAGGACTTGTAGCTGGTATCGTGGAACATGCGGTCGCTGTTCCGGCTGCGGAAGTGGGCCTCGTCCTCGGGAGTCAGAAAGGCGCTGTAGTGGTGGTCGAACCACCAGGTCAGCCGCTCGTGGCTGGCGTACTTGAAGTCCACAATGGCGTTGTCGTCCCCTCCGAAGAGGTGGTCGGGAAAGGTCTGGCGGGGCTGGTGGGCCATGCCGAACAGCCGGAAGCCGGACCCGGGTTCGATCCTGGAGAGGTAGAAGCGCATGAAGACGGCGGCCGAACAGGCGCCGTCGAAGCAGTTGTCGTGATAGAGGATGTGGCAGTTCATGGCGCTTGAGTCCGTCGGCGTTGGGCCTGCCGGCCAGGATGCGCTCCAGTAAGAAACGCAGGCTAGTAGTACCAGAGTCATCCCCTCCAAACAAGCACTTTCCCGGGGCGCGGCTGTCTGCCCGGGGCCTCCCCCGACGCCGGTCGGATTAGGGGAATCCCCGTCCTAGAGGGAGCTCCGACTTGTGGTACCATGGCCGGCAGGGCGCGGCGGGCCTGCTTGCGGGTTCGCCCGCAGCCTTCCAAACCGGCCAAAGGAGATGGGTCCATGGAGTGGTTGAACCTGCTGATGCGCTGGCTGCACTTGTCCTCGGTGGCCGTCCTGATCGGATCGACCGCCTTTCTGGTGCTGGTGCTGCGGCCCGCCCTGGCAAACCGGAGCCAGGAGAGCCGCCGCGACTTCTTTCTGAGCCTCAAGATTCGCCTCAAGATGCTGGTCCACGGCGGTATCGCCGGGACCCTGATTTCCGGTCTCTACAACATCCACCTGGGTTGGAGAGCCAACCTGGCACCCAACCTGGAGGTCTTCCTGGCCAAGCTGGTGCTGGCGCTTGCGGTGCTGGCGCTCGTCATCGCGGCTCTTGCCGGGCGTTCACCCGGTTCCGACCCGCTCTCTCCGCGAAGCCACCTGCTGACCTGGGGCCTTATTGTGGCATTGGCGGTGGTGGTCGTCTCGGTCTATCTCGGTTCCCTGCATTCCTGATCGGTCCGGCGCGGTTCGTTCCCTTGCGGCCGGAGACCCGCGGGTTTCGGAGGCAGGGACGGCTTGGGGGAGTGGCATGATCGGCTTCGATCTCTCCGAGGTCCATCTGAGCGTGCAGGAGTTGGTGCGGCAGTTCGTGTCCCGGGAGGTGCTTCCGGACATCGGCCGCAACGATTCCGAAGGCCGATTCGACCGATCCCTGCTGCCCAAGATGGCCAGGCTGGGCCTGCTGGGTCTCTGCATCCCCTCCCGCCACGGCGGTTTCGATTTCGACTACATCAGCCTGGGGCTGGCTTGCGAGGAGCTGGAATACGGAGACACCTCCCTGCGGGTCATTCTCTCGGTGCACCTGGCGCTGCACGGCCTGACGCTGTTGAGCTGGGGTAGCGAGGAGCAGAAGGAGCGCTGGCTCAAGCCCCAGGCCCGGGGAGAAAAGCTCGCTACCTTCGGCCTGACCGAACCCGATGCCGGCAGCGACGTGGTGGGAATCCGCACCACGGCCCGGCGCGACGGCGCCCATTACATCCTCAACGGCGAAAAGACCTGGATCTCGCTGGCCGACGTGGCCGACCACTTCCTGGTGTTTGCCTGGACCGATCCCGACAAGCGGGAACGCCGGGACCACCGCGGTTTGAGCGCCTTCCTGGTGGAACGCTCCATGAAGGGTTTTTCCAGCGGGACCCACCATCGGAAGTGGGGCATTCGGGCCGGGAATACCGGCCACTTCAGCCTGCAGGATGTTCGGGTCCCTGCCGCCAACCGGCTGGGAAAGGAGGGCGAGGGGTTCAAGATCGCCATGTTCGCCCTGGAGCAGGGGCGCTACACGGTGGCGGCCGGGGCCACCGGGCTGATTCGGGCCTGCCTGGACGCCAGCAGGAAGTACGCCCTGGGGCGACGCACCTTCGAGGTGCCCATCGCCCGCCACCAGTTGGTCAAGGAGATGATCGCCGGGATGGTGCGGGACTACGAGACCTCCCGGCTGCTGTGGCTGCGCTGCGGCTGGCTCAAGAACCAGGGGCGGCGCAACAACCGCGAGACCTCCCTGGCCAAGTGGCACGCCACCGTGGCCTCGGAGCGGGCCGCCTCCGACGCGGTCCAGATCCACGGCGCCAACGGCTTCTCGGACGAGTATCCGGTGGGTCGCTTCTACCGGAACTGCAAGGGGGCGGTGATCTACGAGGGGACGAGGGAGATCCACACGCTCATGCAGGCGGATTATGCGTTGGGGTTTCGGAGTGATAGGCCTCGGCGGTGTGATTTGCCGGGGGTGCCGGAGTCGTGAGGAGGGGGGCTCTAGGATTGAGCGGTGAAGGTGGCGAAGGGGGGTAATTGTGGCGTGGGGCGGTGTTTACTTGGAGAAGCAATGCGTTCCAGAACGGGTGCTTTCTATGCGCCGCATACGCGGCTGGGTTGGCGCGGGATCGCAACGACCCCGGGCTGCCGCCCGGGGCTACCCTGAGCCGCAGCTACGCTGCTTTATAAGGATGGCTTGTAGGGGAGGTTTCCTTGGATAGCCACGTCAACCGCAGCTTCGCAGCTCCCCCTTGGGTCGCGACACTGCGATGGGACAGGGTTTTTTTAAATCCCCGGACGTGGCGTTGGGAGACATGATCAACCTTATCCAATGGGTGCGGGCAATTCGCCGCCGATGCGACGACAGAGGGTAGACGTGGCGTGGGGCGGTGTTTACTTGGAGAAGCAATGCGTTGCCGAACGGGTGCTTTCTATTCGCCGCATACGCGGCTGGGTTGGTGCGGAACCGCAACGACCCCGGGCTGCCGCCCGGGGCTACCCTGAGCCGCAGCTACGCTGCTTTATAAGGATGGCTTGTAGGGGAGGTTTCCTTGGATAGCCACGTCAACCGCAGCTTCGCAGCTCCCCCTTGGGTCGCGACACTGCGATGGGACAGGGTTTTTTCGAGTTATTCCCGGAAGTGAGATTGGGAGATCAGATCACCCTCGGTGTTCGGCTTCGAACAGGTAGCGAGGGTCGAACTCGATTTGGTGGCGTTTAAGGAGTTCGGTGTATTCTTCTTCGAAGGTGCACGTCCGATGATGTTCGCGCTGATTGAGGATGTAGGCTCGAACGGGTGTGATACTGGAAGAGCTCACGGTGAACGCGCTGAAGCCCTTTTGCCATGCCAGGCGATTCTTGGTTTCTGTGAGTCCGTTAACCCATCGTGCGGCGTTGGCCTTGATATCCCGAACCATGTCGGACACGGAGCTTGTCGGCGAAAAATTGGCCAGCACGTGCAAATGGTCTTCAATGCCGCCGATTTCTATCAGATGTCCTGACCGGTCCCGAATAACGTGTGCGATATACTGGTAGAGCGGCTCCCGGATCTGCTGCCGAATCGATTTGGCGCGGTATTTGGTGCCAAACACTACGTGGTAGGTCAGTTTGGTGTAGCTGGCCACGGCTGATTCCCTCCATTGAGTTCCGTGGGCTGAGGCCCATGGAATCTTGTTGAGGCCGCGTTTGCGGCACAATGATGTGAGGGAGAAAGGGGACAATTTTAGATCGATACGTCCACGCGGTGTCGTGACATTTAATGGTCGCATTAAATCGTCGCGTTCATGCAGTGTCGTGATTTCGGGGAGAGCGGTGAAACCGCGGTTGGCGTGGTTCGTCCGAGGAAGCGTACCCTACGGGCCATCCTTTTAGAGCAGCGTAGCTGCGGCTTAGGGTCGCCCCGGGCGGCAGCCCGGGGTCGTATGGGTTCTGCACGAACCTAGCCGCGTAGGCGGCGAATTAGAAGCACCGTCGGATTACGCACAACCCCTCCAGAACGCCACCCTAGGCGCAAGCCATTGGATCGCTGGCGCCGGTAGCGTCGCGAAGTGAACGATTTTATGTAGGGGAGATGGATACGAACGTGCCAAGCGTCAGGCGGGAGCGACCCTCAGTCAACGGCTGGGTGCCGGCTTGGCCTTCAACTCCGGTTGCTTGACAAAGCGACCCTCGATCCAGCCTTCCAACCGGGCCATGCGCTGTTCCAGCTTGCCCATGCGGTGGTCCAGGCTGCCGATGCGATCGCCAAGTACGGTAACATCTTGGCGTACCTGGTGGATTTCCTGGCGCAGCTCACTAGTCACCTTATTGCGCACGTCGTGAATTTCCTGGCGCAAGTCTCCGGTCACCTTCCATCCAAGGCTGACCAGGGACACACCCAGAATGCCGATCGCAATCAATTCCGCGCTGATGGTCATCGCTGATTCTCCTTCCACTTTTTCGGACTTGCCGAGAGGGAGATCAGACAGGGCAAGATGTTCTTTTGTTGAAGACTTACGAAGCCAGTGTACCACGAAAGGCCCGACTTGAACGAATTGAGCTCAAGCGGATTTCCCTCATGCGGGAGTCGGCAAACCGTTGGGATGCCGCGCGCGCTGAAGCACCGGCAGCGTCTTCGGGGATACCAATTAATGTAAGGGAGACAGATACGAACCTGCCGAGCGTCAGGTGGGAGTGACACTCGGTCAGCGGCTGGGTGCCGGCTTGGCCTTCAACTCCGGTTGCTTGACAAAGCGACCCTCGATCCAGCCTTCCAACCGGGCCATGCGCTGCTCCAGCTTGCCCATGCGGTGCTCCAGGCCGCCGATGCGATCGCCAAGTACGGTAACATCTTGGCGTACCTGGTGGATTTCCTGTCGGAGGTCTACGGTCACCTGGTGGATTTCCTGGCGCAAGTCTCCGGTCACCTTCCATCCGAGGCTGACCAGGGATACCCCCAGAATGCCGATCGCAATCAATTCCGCACTGATGGTCATCGCTGATTCTCCTCCCAGTATAACGGACCCGCTGAGAGGGAGATCAGACAAGGCAAATGGTTCTGTTGTTGACAACTCACAGAAAAAGACTACCACAATAGGCCCGACTCGAAAGAAGAAAGCCTGTATGGCGCGAGGCGGGAATTGAATTACCCGCCGTAGATACACTATTGAAAAATCCTATCCGCAGGCAGTGTCGTTGCTTAGGCGAGAGCTGCGAGGCTGCGGTTGACGTGTTGAACCGAGGAAACGTTTCTTACAGGCCATCCTTATAGAGCTGCGAAGCCGCGGCCTCGTGTCGCCTGCGGGGTGAGCAAAGAGGAGGCCGGGGGGAGTCGCGTTTGGCAGCAAACCCGGAGTCCTCTGGGTAGCGGAGGCGGCAGCCCGGGGTCGTATCGGTTTCGCGCCAACCTAGCCGCGAATGCGGCGAATAGGAAGCACCCGTTCGGAACGCACAGCTTCTCCAGAATGACGCCCCAGACGTAATAACCCGGGCAGCCGGACCTCCATGAACCCCACCCATTCTTCCCGACAGTCCCGCCGTCGCTGGCCTTGGCCACTTCTGCTGGCGGGTTCCGGGATTTGCTGCGCCGCCATTCTGCTGTTCCCCTGGCTGGTTCTCCAGGGAGAGGCCGGGGTGGCCCTGTCGGTTCGGTTCCTCTTTTCCCACCTCTGCCACCAGGACCCCCAACGGTCCCTCAGCCTTGCGGGCGTCTTCCTGCCGGTATGCACCCGCTGCCTGGCTCTCTACCTGGGCGGGTTCCTGGGCGTGCTGCTGGCTGCGCCGGTCCGGGGGCACGCGGGCTGGATTCTGGGCCATCGGGCCCTGCTGCTGGGCCCGCTCCTGCTCACCGCCCTGGACGCCGGCCTGGACCTGGCGGGAGTGTGGCACAGCACCCTCTGGTCGCGGGTCGTCACCGGCGGTCTGGCAGGCACGGCGTTGGGGCTCTATGTGACGCTGTACCTGGAGTGCCGACCCCTCGCGCGGCCTGTACCCCACCGCGGGAATATGGGACAATGACCTGGAGGGTGAAGCAGCTGCAAGAGTGTGGCGTCCGCAAGAGCGCAGCTCCATCCCGGATTGGATCGGTCTGAGTCAGAAGAGAGGGAAGCATGAGCGTTTCCTGCAGGGCGAGAAAAGAGTTCTGCCGCATCCTGCTGGTGGGCCTGGCGAGTGGATTGCTCCTCCTGTGCCCCGCCGGAGCCCCGCTGGTCCCCTTTGCCATGGGGGATTCTATTGAGGGACTGCGAGAAAAGCTGAAAAGCAAGAAGGCCGGTGACCGCAGGAAGGCGGCCCGCGAGCTTGGCGAGACGCTCAGCCGGGAGGCTACGCCCCCGCTGCTGGGGGCGGTAGGGGACAAGGATCCCGAGGTTCGCCGCGCAGCCGTCAAGTCCTTGGGTCTGATCAGGGATACCGGCGCCGTCACCATGCTGTTGAAGGCTCTCGAGGACGGGGTGCCCGAAGTTCGCCGGGAGGCCGTCATCGCCCTGGTCAACCTCTATACCGAGAAGGACGCCAGCTCTTTCCTGACCCGGGAGGCCAAGCGCCTCTACGCGCGGCTGAATCCCTTCAGCGGCCCGGTACCCAGCGACGACACCGTCATCGAGCCCGACGTGAAGGTGGCTCCGGCGGTCATTGACGGCATTGCCGCGCGCCTGCGCGACTCCCATAGAGAGGTACGCTTCTATGCGGCCAACGCCTTGGGGGTGTTGCGTGGAAAGGCGGCCATTCCCAAGATGGTGGAGGGGATGAACGGCGCCGAGCCCAATCTGCAGGTGGCCATTCTGCGGGCGTTCTACAAGATCAGGGACCGCTCGGTGGCAGGGGAGGTCCAGCCCTATCTTCTGAACACCAACAAGAAGGTGCGCAACGAGGCCCTCCTGACCCTGGGCCTGTTCAAGAGCCTGGAGGCGCTGCCTCAGATTCAGACACTCTACGACCAGAATCCCGGCCGCGATGTCCGGCTGAATTGCTTGGAGGCCATGGCGCTCATCGGCGACCCCAGATCGCTGCCCGTGTTTCGGCGCCACCTGAGCGACGGAGGTCCCAGGTACCGCCAGTTTGCCGCCGAGGGCATCGGCCGGGCGGGAGATGATTCGGTGGCGGGGGATGTGTCGAAGGCCTTTCTGGCCGAGAAGAAGCCCGCCCCTCGGCTGGCCATGAGCTTTGCTCTCTACGGCCTGGGACGCACGGAGTACCTGGACCAGATGGTGGCGGCCCTCAAGGAGCGGACGATCCACCAGCAAGCCCAGGCCTACCTGCTCGAATTGAAGACGCGGGTGGCGCCGGAGCTGGTGAACTACCTGAATGACAGCAACCCCTTGATCCGCAGGCGACTCTGCCTGGTCCTGGGGCAGATCGGGGACAGCGCTACCGCCGAGAAACTGCGGCCCCTTTTGAAGGACGACGACACCGGGGTGGTGTCGGAAGCCACCCGGGCCCTGCGCCGCATCGGGGCGCGGTAAGGGCGTGGTTCAGTCGAGGCTTTTTGAGTTTCCCCCAGACTCCGAAGTTTCTGCCGGTGACGAAAACAAAAAACCCCCGGGCTCGACCCGGGGGTTTTTCGTTGCCGCCAAGGTTGCGTCAGCGTCCGGCCCCAGGGATGAGCCCGGGGCTGCCGTCACTTCTTTTCCTTGATCAATTCTCCCCTGGTAAATCCCTCGAACAGTCCTTCCAGCCGAGCCATCCGTTCTCTGAGATCGGCCACATCTTCTCGGACAAGATGGATTTCCCCGCTCAAGTCTCCGGTCACCTTCCATCCCAGGCTGACCAGGGATACTCCGAGAATGGCGATGGCAATCAACTCCGGACTGATATTCATTGTCGATGCTCCTTTCACTGTGACGAACCTGCTGCGAGGGAGATCGGACAAGTCAATGATTTCTGTTGTTGACAACTCACGTTCCCAGTCTACCACGATAGGCGGAACATGAGTGGAGGGAGTCTGCACAGCGCTTGGGGGGCTGGAAACAGAAAACCCCGGCCGCCGGCCGGGGCTTTCAGAAAGTTGCGTAGGCAGTGACAGCAAGGAGCAGCTACTTGGCGGGCTTGGCCTTCAATTCCTCGGTAAAGCGACCCTCAATCCAGCCTTCCAATCGGGCCATGCGCTGCTCCAGGCTGCCGATGCGATCGCCAAGAACGGCCACGTCTTCTCGGACATGGTAAATTTCTTGCTTCAACTCCTGTCGGGTGTCGGTCGAGACCTTCCATCCGAGGCTGACCAAAGCTACGCCAAGGATGCAAATAGCGATCAACTCCGGGCTGATCTTCATTGTCGATGCTCCTTTCACTGTAACGAACCTGCCGAGAGGGCGATCAGACAAGTCATGAATTTCCGATGTTGGCGGATCATTGGTTATTGTATCATGGCAAGCTGGGCTTGAGAGGGGTATGCCTGCGTCATACCAACTTGACAGCGGTTCCCTTTCACCTTAAGATTTTCCTGTTTACTCCCTCCCGTTGCATCTTCCTCGTCGGTCGGTCGGTTCGGTTTTTGAGACCGTAGCAGACCGGCAAGCGGTCCCCTGATTGCTCTCCTCCGGGCGTCCGCGCTCTGCCGCATTCTCCCTCCTTTTCCCCTCCCCACGTGGCTTTGCAGGAGTTTGCGGATGGGTCTGTTTTCCGGAGCCGAATCCCTGGCAGGCCTGGACTTGGGATCCAGCGCCGTCAAGGCGGTGGAACTGCGCCGTGTCCGGTCCGGTTTCGAGTTGGTTCGAGCCGGGCTGGAGCCCCTGGAGCCGGGGGCGGTGGCCGAGGGGGCCATCGAGGATGCGGACTCGGTGTCAGCAGCCATCCGCAGGGTCTTCAGCCGCAGCCGGATCAGGTCCCGAAGGGTGGCCACCTCGGTTTCGGGAAACTCGGTGATCGTCAAGAAGCTCACCCTGCCGGCGATGAGCCGGGAAGAACTGGAGGAATCCATCCAGTGGGAAGCCCGGCAGGTCATTCCCTTCGATCTGTCGGACGTGCATCTGGACCACCAGGTTCTGGCAAGCGTCACCGGCAGGGACGACACCCAGGTTCTGCTGGTGGCAGCCCGCAAGGAGAGGATTGCGAGCCGCCTCCAGGCCATCGCCGGGGCCGGCCTCTCTCCCGTGATCGTGGATGTGGACGGCTTTGCCCTGCAGAACGCCTACGAGGCCAACTACGGTCCCGGCTCCTCGGTTACGGCCGCCCTGCTCCATATCGGAGCCGGCGTCACCAACGTGGTGGTGACCCGGGGCGGCCTCCCGCTGTTTACCCGTGACTTGTCGGCAGGCGGCCACCAGTTGACCGAATTGCTGCAGAAGCAGCTCGGGATCGGTTTCGAGGAAGCCGAGCGGTTGAAAAAGGAGAGCGCGGTGGAAGCCCTGGAAGCCTGTCCGTCGGCCGCACTTCTCCAATCGGCGACGGAGACCCTGGTGCTGGAGATTCGCAAGACCCTGGACCTGTTTGAAGCCGCCGACGAGGGCGAATCCATACAGCGGGTGTACGTGAGTGGCGGGTGCTCCGAACTGGCGGGGCTGATCGACCGGATGCAGAACGGGCTCGATCTTCCCCTGGAGCCCTTGGACCCCTTCAGGAGCATTGCCGTCGGGAGAGGTGTCGGGGAGGAGACTCTCTACCGGAAGGCTCCCAGCCTGGCGGTGGCGGTGGGTCTGGCTCTAAGGGGCTTCCATGATTAGGATCAACCTGCTGGGCGATGCCGGAGCCGGGTTGGCGGGTCCGCCGGCACGGTCGGGCCGGGTCGACCGGGGTCGCACTCTTCAGAGGTTGTTGGCCCTGGGTATGACCCTGGGCGCGGCGACCGTCGTCCTGAATTGGCGCATGGAGCAGGCGGCCCTTGGTCAGCGGCTGGAGGCTCGCATTCAGCAGGTGCGCCGGCAGAAGCAGGACCACCAGGACCTGGCCCGGGAACTTCAGGGGCTGGAACAACAGGGCCGGGGGATGGAGCGGCGTATCCGGGACATTGAGCGGTTCAGGGCGCTCCAGGCGTATCCGGTCAGGGTGCTGGATGTGCTGAGCGATTGCGTCGAGGTGGTTCCGGGGCTGCGTCTTCGGGAACTGAGCCGGAAGGACGGGGCTTTCTCGCTCCGCGGCCTGGTCTCGGGGGAATCCTCCCGGGTTTCGGAGTTCATCGCTCGTTTGCAGCACGCCGCCGAATTCCATGGAGTAGAACTCATCCATTTCCAGGAACAGAACGGCCACTACGCCTTCGCCGTTTCCTTTGTGGGGGCTGTTCCCGAGGAACCCGGCAAGGGGGTGGAGGAGGCGTCCGGCGGAACGGGCGATCTGGAGTGAAAGGCTCGGGAGGTGCCCAGAGCCCGGAGATTATCTATTGAGGCGTTTGCAGCATTCCGCAGCGGGAGCGTTAGCAGCAATGACCACAAAAGGCACAAAAACACAAATAGAGCGGAACGATGAGAAACGACCAAGGCATGAGGGATTTGTGCGATCAGATCCGGCAGACGGCCTTCGACCTGCATGGATATCTTCGCAACGGGCATCTCGAGAAGGTATACGAAAACGGGATGGCCCACCGTCTGAGAAAAATTGGACTGGCTGTCGAACGACAAAGAGCCCTGCAGGTACGGGATGAGGACGGTGCGATCCTTGGCAACTACTTTGCTGACTTGTTTGTAGAAAACTGCCTCATCCTTGAATTGAAAGCCTGCAAAGTGCTGACTCCCGAACATGCCGGACAAGTGCTGGGCTATCTGCGTGCATCCGGTCAACGCGACGCCATGCTGATCAACTTCGGATCGCCACGACTGGAAATCAAGAAATTCATTTTGTGACTTTTGTGCATTTTGTGGTTAGACAGCATTTTGCACCAGGTCGAACCCGACAAAGAAGCGACCCCATGACCCTCGCCACTGCCATTTCTCCCTGGCTGAATTGGTTGGGCATACCCCTGGCTTTGGGAGGCCTGGTCCTGGCTCTGGGCTGGTATCTCCTTGTCTCCGGCTTCGGGGCTGAAATCGAGTTGCAGCGGCAGCAGTTGGACGCATTGAGCCGGGAATTGGAGCAGGGAGCGGAGCTGCAGCAGCGGCTCCAGGACCGGTCGAGCCGGAACCGACGGCTGGCCTCCAGGCTGGCGAGCCTGCAGGCTGCGCTCCCGGAGAAGGAAGCGGCGACCAGCCTGCTGCGTCAACTGCAGGAGGCGGCAGCGGAGTCCGGATTGAAAGTGAAGGGGATTCGGAAGATGCCCGGACAGGAAGGCGAGACCTTCTCCCAACAGCCGCATGGGCTGGTGCTGGCCGGCGCCTACCACGGCCTGGGAGACTTCTGCGGCAAGCTGGCCGGGCTGGCCTCCATTGTAAGTCTGGAAGACCTGCGGATCTCGGCTGCCGGCTCCGAGGATTCCCCTCACACCCTCACCGCCGACCTTACCGCTGTCCTCCACCGCTACCGGCCGGCTGCCGCTGCGGTCGAGGCTCCTGTCGAACCTGCTCAGCCCGCCCGGCGGACAACCTTTCGCTACCGGGCCAGGGGGAGGCGCGATCCCTTCCGCCTGCCGCGGGCTCCCGCATCCGCTCCTCGCGACGCGCCCGCCCTGGTCAGGCCGCGGGGCTTGAAGGGACAACGGGTATCGGAACTGAAGCTGGTGGGGTTGGTGGAGGCCGGTGGGGAATTCACGGCCCTGGTCACCGGTCTGCGTGACCGGTCCTTTGTGCTGAAAAAGGGCGATCGACTGTTCGACGGGCAGGTGTTGGAGATCGGAAGGGACGGAGTGGTCTTCGCGCACCGGGTTGACGGTGGCGCCGGACGGACACGGACCCTCCGGGTGATAAAGAAGCTGCATGCGGGGCCAGTGGAGGCCGGCCATGGGAATTAGTGTCCGGCGTCGCCCGGCTCGTTGGGGATGCCGGCTGTGGTTTTGTTGGCTGGGAGTCGTCGGGCCCTGGGGCTGGTGCCATGCGGCAGAGTCCGGCGGGTCGAAACCCGAGCCTGCCGCCGAGGCGCGGCCTCCGGCGTCCCCGGCCGAGGCCGGGGACAGCGGGGAAAGGATCTCTCTGGATCTGAAAGACGCCGACTTGAAGGACTTCTTTCGGCTCATCGGCGGGATCAGCGGCCTCAACATCGTGCTGGACCCCGACGTGGAAGGGTCTCTCACCCTGTTTCTCAAGGAGGTCCCCTGGGACCAGGCTCTGGACGTGGTGCTGGAGAACCAGGGCATGGGCAGGCACTTGAGCGGCAACGTGCTCAGGATCGCCAGGTTGTCGACCCTGGAGGCGGAACAGCAGCAACAACAGCGGCTGGCCCAGGCCAGAATGGCGGCCGCCGAGCTCGAGATCCGCATTCGCCGGCCCAGCTTCGCCAAGGCGGCGGAACTGAGCCCGATTCTCAAGAAGGCTCTCTCCCCCCGTGGAGACATCATCGTGGATGAACGCACCAACGCCCTGGTCATTTCGGACATTCCTTCCAGGCTGGATGCGGTGGAAGCCCTCTTGCGCCAACTGGACCGCAAGGTCCGCCAGGTGGAGATCGAAGCCCGGGTGGTGGCTGCCAGCCGGAGTTTTCTGCAGGACATCGGGATCCGATGGAGCGCGCTCTACGGGGATCATGGGGGTGGAGGGCAGCAGAAGGAATCGAGTCCCGAGCCTGGCTTCAGCCGCTTTCCGGTGCTGGAGGCTCCAGTCGCCGGCGGAGAGCCGGACACGGAGGAGAGAAACTCGCGGTTGAGCCTCGACCTTCGAACGGGCGTGCCGGCCAGTCCCCTGAACCTCGCCGCCGGCCTGGCGTCCGACTTTGTTCTGGATGCCCTCATTACCGCCGCCGAGCGCAAGGGGAACGCCAAGCTGCTCTCCAAGCCCAAAATCCTGACCCAGAACAACGTGCAAGGGGTGGTGAAGCAGGGAATTCAGATCCCCATCCAGACTACCGTGAACAACACCGTCTCGGCCCGCTTCATCGATTTTGTGCTGCGGCTCACCGTGACCCCGCGAATAACCCGGCAGGACGCCATCCTGCTGAGTGTGGATATCGAAAATTCCACTCCCGATTTTTCCCGCCAGGTCCAGGGGATTCCCACGGTCAACACCCACCAGACCACTACCACCATCCTGGTGGAAAACGGCGGCACGGTGGTGATCGGTGGAATTCTCATCGACAGCCGGCAAGACAGCCGCAGCCAGGTGCCCGGGCTGGGAGAAATCCCGATCGTGGGCGCCCTGTTCCGGAACCGCTCCCTGGTCCGGGAAACCCGGGAACTGCTGTTCTTCCTTTCGCCGAGGATTTTGTAGGGCTGGGGAACTCAGGAGGGGAGCCTTCTTGAGAACAGGGTCGGACGGTGCGAGGGGTGGCACCCGCACCCCTCAATCTTGAGCGGAAGGGTACGGATCGGGTCCAACGATAGTAGAATTGTAGTCGTCAAGTCGAAAGGAGTTGGCGGTGGATAACCAGTTGATCCAGTGGTTGCCCTTGTTTGGGTTTGGTTCCGTTTTGACCATCCTCATCGCAATCATTGGGGTAGGTGTGGGGCTATGGCGCAATGCCGGCCAGGCCCATGCCGCCATTGGCAAGAACATCGACGACCTCAGAACGGAAATCCGTGGTGTCAGGACGGATCTCGGAGCGGAAATCCGTGGTGTCAGGACGGAAGTGAGGACGGACATCCAGGGCGTCCAGGGTGAAGTGGCCGCTCTCCGAATGGAAACGAGGACGGACATCCAGGGTGTCCAGGGTGAAGTGGCCAAGCTCCGGTCCGAAACGAGGACGGACATCCAGGGTGTCCAGGGTGAAGTGGCCGCTCTCCGATCCGAAACGAGGACGGACATCCAGGGTGTCCAGGGTGAAGTGGCCGCTCTCCGAAAGGAAACGAGGACGGACATCCAGGGCGTCCGGAATGAGTTGTCCGATCTCCGAAAGGGCGTATCCGGTCTTCAAGTCGAAATGGGCAAAGTCGCAACCGACCTCGGTTGGATCAAGAACAGGATGAGCGGACCGATTGAAAGTGAACGGAGATAACCATAGTCTTCCGATCTTGCTACATGGACCCGTGTGGATTTCTTCGCGGACAATTCTCTCCTGACCCTGGGGTGCCCTCTTGTCGATCCTGGATATTGTAATTGCCGATGGCTCTGGCTATACTTAGCCGCTATTCCGGCGACAGCGGCTTCTGCCGCGGCCGGATGGGCCGGTGGCGAAACCGTTCCGTCGGCCGGCAGGAAATAGGAGCGACCGGATGAACATCGATCAGATCAGGGAGTTGATTCAGGCGGTTTGCGACAGCGGAATCACCGAGCTGGAATTGGAGCGGACCGGAGTCAAGATCAGAATCCGCAAGGAGGCCCCCTCATCTCCAGCCGGCTCGCCCACCGTGACAGTGGAGAGCACCGCCGCCGGAACCGCCCCGGAACTGCCGGGTGCTGCCGGAGCGGAATCCCCCTCGGGCGCGGAGGCACCCCCTCCCGCTGCCGCCGAACCCGACCTGCACCTGATTCGATCCCCCATGGTGGGGACCTTTTACCGGGCGGCCAAACCGGAAGCCGATCCCTTCGTCCAGGTAGCGGACAGGGTGCGGTCCGGACAGATCCTGTGCATCGTCGAGGCCATGAAGCTGATGAACGAGATCCCCTCGGATGCCGACGGGGAAATTGCGGAGATCTACGTGAACAACGGCGAGCCCGTGGAGTACAATCAGGCGCTTTTCGGGATTCGCCGAACCGGATGATCTGCGGTCCGGACCGGGTGGCGGCGGCCGGGCCGGAGGCCTCTCCAGGGACCGTACCGGATCTCCTCCGGTCCCCCCTCCAGCCTGAGCCCCTCCCAAAACTTCAAAAAGGCGGGTCGAACCCGCCTGAGAACGGCGGAAGTCTTCATGTTCAAGAAAGTCCTGGTGGCCAACCGTGGCGAGATCGCATTGCGCGTGATCTGCGCCTGCCGAGAGTTGGGTATCCGGACGGTTGCCGTCTTTTCGGAGGCTGACAGGGACTCGCTGCACGTCCGCTTCGCCGACGAAGCCGTCTGCGTGGGTCCGGCCCGCAGCTCCGAGAGTTACCTCAACGTTCCCAGCGTCATCAGCGCGGCCGAGGTCACCGACGTGGACGCCGTTCACCCGGGCTACGGCTACCTTGCCGAGAACGCCTACTTCGCCGAGGTCTGCGAAGCCTGCAACGTCCGCTTCATCGGACCCTCGCCCCAGGTGATTCGGCTGATGGGCGACAAGGCCAGGGCCCGGGCACGCATGGTCCAGTCAGGGCTGGCGGTGCTTCCGGGGAGCCAGGGGGCCCTGGAATCCCTGGATCAGGCGCTGGAGGTTGCCTCCGGCATCGGCTATCCCGTCATCGTCAAGGCCGCGGCCGGGGGAGGGGGTCGCGGCATGAGAATCGTGCGCAGCCCCGGCGAGCTGTCGTCCGCTTTTTCCACCGCCGAGAACGAGGCCCGACTGGCCTTTGGGGTGCCCGATCTCTACCTGGAAAAGTACCTGGAAAAGCCACGCCACATCGAGTTCCAGGTGATGGGCGACCAGCACGGCAAGGTGGTTCACTTCGGGGAGCGTGAGTGTTCCATCCAGAGGCGGCACCAGAAGCTGATCGAGGAATCGCCTTCCGTGATCGTGGACGAGGAAACTCGGGAACGGATCGGCGGGCAGGTGGAAGAAGCGCTGGCCGAGGTGGGATACTCCGGCGCCGGAACGGTGGAGTTCCTGGTGGACGAGGATCGGAACTTCTATTTCATGGAAATGAACACCCGGATTCAAGTGGAGCACCCCGTCACCGAGATGGTCGCCGGCGTCGACCTGGTCAAGTTGCAGATCCGGATGGCCTCCGGGGAACCCCTGGAGCTGGAGGAGCCGCCCAGGCTTCGGGGCCACAGCATCGAATGCCGGATCAATGCCGAGGACCCCGAGACCTTCAGGCCCTCGCCTGGGAGGATCACCGTCTTCCACGTGCCGGGAGGCACTGGGGTGCGGGTGGACACGGCCGTCTATTCCGAGTGTCAGGTTCCTCCCTACTACGACTCCCTGATCGCCAAGCTGGTGGTGCACGCTCCCAGCCGCCCGGAAGCCGTTCGCCGGATGGAGCGGGCCCTGGAAATGTTCATCGTTGAGGGTGTGAGCACTTCCATTCCGTTGCACCAGAGGATCATGAAGGAACCCGATTTCCTGGCCGGCCGCCTGGATACCGGGTTCATGGAGCGCTACGCCTGACCCGCGCCCGGCGCTAGGGGAGCCGGTTTCCGGCGTCCGTGCCGGTACGGAGGAGGCGTTCCTTCCAGGCCCATGCCGTCCCAAGGCACCAAGCTCTTCCCGCTCTATCCCATCATCGACCTGGCGGTGCTGCAGCGGCCGCTGGAACCGGTCCTGGACGGGCTGGCCGGCGCCGGGGTGCGGTGGGTCCAACTAAGGGGCAAGCACCTTTCTTCCGGGGATCTGTTCCGGGAGTGCCGCCGGCTGGTGTCCCTGGCGCGCCCTCTCGGGTTGAAGGTCATCGTCAACGACCGCACGGACCTGGCCTTGGTCAGCGGGGCCGACGGGGTCCATGTGGGCCAGGAGGACCTGCCTGCCGCCGAGGCCCGCAGGATTCTGGGCGAGCAGGCCATCATCGGTCTCTCTACCCATGGGCTGGACCAGGCCCGCCAGGCCCAGGAAATTCCGGTGGATTACGTTGCCATCGGGCCGGTCTTTCCCACCCGGACCAAGGAAAATCCCGATCCGGTAGTTGACAGGCAGGAGCTCCGAGCCATCCGGGAGCAAGTCGCCAAGCCGCTGGTGGCCATCGGCGGAATCACCCTGGAGAACGTTCGGCCGCTGTTCGAGTCGGGAGTGGACTCGGTGGCCGTCATCCGGGACCTGCTGCTGGCCGATGACGTCCGGCAGCGGGCCGCCGGCTACCGGGACCTGGCCCGTCAGGCCGAAAGTCGGACACTGTAGGTCTGCAAGGCGGCGAAGAGAGGACAAGGGCAAGGAGGCAAGATGCACCGGACAGCCGACGCGGTGGTGATCGGGGCCGGAGTCAACGGCGCCAGCACGGCCTACAACCTGGTCAAAGCCGGACTGCGCAAGGTGGTCCTGCTGGAGAAGGGGCTGATCGCCTCGGGAGGGACGGGCCGTTCGGCCGCCATCATCCGGCAGCACTATTCCCACCCGGACCTGGTGCGCCTGGTGAAGCGGTCGGTGGAGATCTTCCACAGTTTCGACGATGAGATCGGTGGGAGCCCGGGGTTCGTGAATTGCGGCTGGGCCTTCCTGGTTCCCGAATACGTTTCGGAGGGCTTCAGCCGCAACCTGGAGATGCAGAGGAGCATGGGCATCGACACCCGCGAGATCGACAAGAGGCAGTTGCTGGAGATGGAGCCCCGAATCGACCTGAGCGACGTGCACCGGATCGCCTGGGAGCCGGGGGCGGGCTACGCCGACCCCCATGCCACCACCGCCGCCTATGCCGGGCGCTTCCGGGATCGGGGCGGGCAACTGCTGCCCCTGACGCCCGTGGAGGGGTTGAGGGTGGAGAGCCGGAAGATCGCCGGCGTGCGCACCGCGCAGGGGGAGATCTCGACCGAGGTGGTGGTCAACGCCGCTGGCCCCTGGGCCGATAGAGTGGCCGCCTGGGCCGGGGTGCAGGCGCCCATCCAGGTGACCCGGGAGGAGGAGATCCTGATGGAGACCTCCGAGGTGGGAGGCCCTCCCCGATTGGTGTTCTCGGACATGGCCAAGGCCATTTACTACCGTCCCCACGGATCCTCGCGAACCTTGGTTGGCCGCGGATTTCCCAAGGAGTACCAGCAGGTGGACCCCGACGGCTACGAGCGCTCGGCCGATGCCGACTTCGTCCGGGAGACCCACGACCGGTTCCTGCAGCGTTTTCCTTCCTTCGACGGGGCGCTGGCGATTGAAGCCTATACCGGCCTCTACGACGTCACACCCGACTGGAATCCAATCTTGGGGAGGGTGGAGGGGGTCGAGGGTTTTTACATGTGCGCAGGTTTCAGCGGCCACGGATTCAAGATCGCCCCGGGGGTGGGCGAGCTGATGGCCGAGGAGATCGTTGACGGCGAGGCCCGCTCGGCAGACATCAGCCGCTTCTCACTCTCGCGGTTCCAGCGGGGCGACCTGATTGGAGGAGCCTACGGCGGCAACCGGGCGTAGAACGGCAGTGGTTAGTGGAGAGTGGATAGTGATTAGTTGTAGGTGGCCCGGGCTGACTCCCGGGCCACTATCCCAATAAGAAAAGCACCTTTCCCCTTGCAGCGTTATGGGTTAAGGGAGAGCTGCGAAGCTGCGGTTGGAGTGGGTAGGCAAGGAAACGCTTACTACAGGCCATCCTTATAGAGCTGCGTAGCAGCGGCTCAGGGTGGCCCCGGGTGTCAACCCGGGGTCGTATGGTTCCGCGCCAACCTAGCCGCGAATGCGGCGAATAGGAAGCACCCGTCCTGGAACGCATTGCTTCCCCAAATAAAAGCCACCCCACGTCACACCTACCCGCTGTCGTCGCATCGACGGCGAATAGAAGGCACCCTCCCGGAACGCACAGCGTCACCAAAACGACACCACCCACCGCCGACCTCCACCCACGGAGCGCCGCGTTACCCCCCACCGGTTCGACTGCGGGCGGAGCCCTTGTCTCACCGACTCCCCCTCAAG
>JAPPDF010000098.1 GCA_028875575.1 Acidobacteriota bacterium | reverse complement strand
ATCACTCCCCCCTTGAGGGGGAGTCGCAGAAGCCGAGCCGCAGGCGAAGGCTGATGCGGTGGGGGGGTAAGGCTCGGCTCCAGACCGTGCAACGACGCGGCTGATACAAGGCGAAACGACGGTGTTTCAGGTAAGTGCCACCCGTGGCCTGCAGGGTGGCCGGGTGCCGCATCGCAGGGAAACTGAGCGGCACCGAACGGGCGTGCATGCGGGCGGGACGCCCGCGCTCCCGGGTGGCACCTCCTCCTACGGCAGGTTCTTGAATTCTTGTGCCGAGAAATGCAGGCGGGCACGTTACCGTGCGTGCGAACCCTCGACCCCACAGCGCGCCGACTCTCAAAACTGGAACCGGACGCCCAGCTTCATCACGATGGGATCGAGCGCGGCAATGATGCGCTCATGGTCGCCGGTCCGCAGCGAGAAGTTGGTTATGGCGTTGGAGTTGAAAAGGTTGTAGATGTCCAGCAAGAGCGTGAGCCGGCGCCCGTTCCCGACCGAGAACGCCTTGTCCAGGCGGAAGTCCAGGATCGTCACGTTTTCGGAACGGTTCTCGGACAGATCGCCGAGAAAGATCGGCTGGTTGGTGCCGGTGCCCGGGATGTCCACGCGCTGGATCAGGGCGTAGGGCCAGCCGCTCTGGTGCCGGAGGTTGGCGGACAGGCCGAACTCTCGCGGCAACGTATAACGGGCCAGCAGGCGGCCGCCCCAGTTGGTGGTAGCCTGCCGGGCGCTCACGTCGAGGCTGTGGTTCTGCCAGATGCGCCCATGCCCGCCGGAACCGACGACCAACGGGTCGGCAAAGAGCGGGCTGCGGTTCTCGCCGGACGCCGAGCGGAACTCGTCCCGCCACTGGTAGTCGAAGCTGGCCTGCAGCAGGAATCCGCCGGTGAAGCGCCGGTTCACCGCCGCCTGAACCGTGTCATAAGCGGCGTCCAATCCGGGAAACGCGCCAATCCGGTTGTCTACCGAACCCGCCGCCTCGTGCGGAACGCGCTGGAGGTTCAGCGGGGCGCCGGTGAGGACGTTCAAGGGACAATCCCAGAGGGGGTCGGCGCTGCAGGCGATTCCACGCCCCGCCAGGAGCGCAGCCTGCTGGGCCACGTTCCAGATGCCGCTGTCGCCGCTCAGGTCCTTGCGCACGTAGGAAACCCGGACGGCTGTTTCCGCCACCAGTTCGTGCTCCAGGGAGACATTGATTTCGTCGACGTATTCCGGCGCCAGATGCGGGTCCACCGGCGTCCCCTCGGCGGCGAGATCCGCACCGGTGGCCCCCTGCTCGTCCAGCTTGGCTCCCAGCTCGTCCGGACCGTCGTAGACCCCGTTGCCGTTCGGGTCCAGGAACGCGTAGCGGATCCAGGCGGTGCTGGCCGGATTGGCGTCTTCGTGCGCGTCGGCCAGGTTCAGGTAGTAGCGGCCGTAGTGTCCCCTCAGCACCGTGCGCGAAGCCAGCGAGAACGCCACGCCCAGCCGTGGCGCCCAGGTGTTCCAGATGGTGTTCGTCCGACCTCTGACGGTTCCGCTGGGGAAGAAATCAGCCAGGAAGGGTGCGGAGACCGCGTCCAGGAAATAGGTGCGCTGCTGCTCATAGCGGACACCCAGGTTCAGCGACAACCAGTTCACCGGTCGCCAGGTATCCTGGACAAACAGCGCGTGGTGCCGGTTCCGGTTGTCGGAGGCGATCTCCCCCGCGGCCGGCATGTTGAAGAGCATGACCCGGTCCACGTGGAACGGCCGGTCGTTGGCGCTGTCGTCGAGGTAGCGGATGTGACCGGAATTGGCATTCGAGCCGAAGCGACTGCTGTCGATCTGGAATTCGTACCCCGCCTTGAAATCGTGGCTGCCCCCGAAGTCCGGCACGTAGTGGTGGGCGGCAACGGAGGCCTGCGGCTTCCAGCGAACGAACGTGAAGGGCGGAGGGCCGTTGAGGCCGGGAAACCAGCCGGCGCCGCTCAGCCGGCTGGTGGCGGTGTCGAGGCGTGGTGGCTGCTGTCCCGGATCGACCTGCGGGACCATGGGCCATCCGAACCCGAAATGCTTGGCAGCCACCATCATGAAGGTGCGGTCGTTCCATACCCGCTGCCACTCCGCCTTGTGCGCCCAGCTCCAACTGGCCTGGGCCAGCACCGAGTCGGGACCGACGTCGGTGGACAGCCCCCGCTTGGGCTTTTCCTTAAGGCCCCAGTTGGTGTACCCGATCAGCCGATCCCGGTCGGTCAGCCGAACCGTCACCTTGCCCCCGAGCTGATCGAAATCACCCAGGTCGGTGGCAACGGTGCGATCCACGCCCGACACCGCCTTGTCGATGCGGAAGTGGTTGTAGAAGGCATAGAACCAGGCGCGGTCGCGCACGATTGGCCCGCCGATGTCGGCGTGGGTCTCGAAGAAGAGCAGGTTCGGGTTGCCCGTGTAGCCACGCGCCTCCAGGTCGGCATCGGCGTTGTCGCCGGCAAATTTCTCGTGCTCGTAATCGGCGTGCAGCATCCCGCTGAAGTCGTCGCCTCCGCTTTTCATGGTCATCATGACCAGAGACCCGGGCGCGGTCATCTCCACGTCGGCGCCGGCCGCCGTGGTGGTGAACTCTTCGACCGAATAGTAATCGAAGTAGAATCCGGTGCCTTCATCACTCTCGGTGGTGTCGACGCCGTCGGCCAGGATCCGGTTCTGGCCGCGGATGCCGAAGCTCTCATAGCCGGTTTGCTGGCTCTTGTGGGAGCCGCCGACATCGAAGCCGCGCATCCGGACGCCGGCCGTTTGACCGAGGACCGCCCACACATCGGTGGCGGAAGGCACCTCCTGCAGCTCGGCCACGCCGAAGTCATTCACCAGCGCGGTCTTCTTCAAGTCCAGCACCGGCGCATCCCCCGTCACCGTGATCGCCTCGGCTACGGCAGCCACCTCCAGCGCCGCGTCGATCCGGATGGCCCGGCTCCCTTCCACCATCACCCCTTTTCGAATCAGCGTCCGGAAGCCGGCGCGCTCGAACGTCAGTTCGTAGGACCCGCGCCCGAGGGCCCGGAAGCGGTAGGAACCATCGGCCAAGGTCACTGCCAGCCGGGGCGCTATCAGCGCATCGCCTTCAAGCGTCACCGCCACACCCGGCACTGCCAGACCCTGCTCGTCGGTCACCGAGCCCCCGATTTCCCCCGCCGTCTGCGCCCCCAACGATCCACCCGTGAGTGTCATCAGCAACAAGGCAACCCACTGTACGCCCCGCTTCATCCGCACTTTCTCCATTGAACAAGTATCCCGTCGCCCCTACCACCTAGCGGTAAGTTTACCGTCATGTTACCTGTTGACGGCCACCCTACCAAGCCCTGCGATCGCTTTAAGGCCCGTAAGGGGCGCCGGCTGTCGTGCGGGATTAGACTACAACTCATCCAAGAGTCGTTCGTCCCCGGCGGCGGGCCAACAGTCGGGACAACTCCGCCATGGCCGGATGCCGGGTGGATGCGGCGGAAGGCATACTCTCAAACCGTTCCAGCAATTCCGACTCCGAAAATTGCTGCGGCCAGTCCAGGTTGACCCGGATGCGTCCATCATCCATGTCGATGGCTCCAAGCCCAAACAGATAACCCAGATCCCGACCCATCGCGTTCGCGGGAAACTTGAGGCCCTGGTAATGGACAAGGGATTGATTCAGGAAGTCAAGCACGGCAATTGAACCGCCGTCCAGCAAGATACCGAGAATCTGGAGTTGCCGTTCCGCCAGAACCCGGCGGCGGGGGCTGCGCAGTTGCCCGAACAACGACCTGGCGAACTCCCGGAACAGCGTCCGCCGATGGTGGGCGACGATGGCCGCCGCCACCGCGTTGCACCTCTCGGCCACCCCCTGCAGCGCGAACCGGAGGAAGGGGGTGAGGTCGTGTCCTTCGCGCCGGGACTCGGACAGTGCCTTCAGGTACTCCTCCTTGCGGTCATAGTAGTAATTGGACAGGCTGACCATCACCACATTGTTGACTCCGGCCCGGCGCAGCATGAACGCCTCCAGCGCCCGGGCGGTACGCCCATTGCCGTCTCCGAAGGGGTGCATGGCACCGATATGGTAGTGGGCAGCCATGGCCTGGATAATGCGGTCGTGCCCTTGGAACTCCCTGGCGATTGCGCTGCCGAGAGCGTCGAAAGCAGCGCGGCAACTACGACCGCCTTCAACCCCACGACAGCGCGGAGTCCCAAAGATAACGTTCCATCCGTCGGGACGCAGTCCACCGGGCTGACAGTGGTCATCATCGCAGCCGGTCACGATGCGCCGGTGAATGTCCAGGATGAACTCAGGGGTCACCGGCTGCTCACGCGATTGCGAGCACAGCCGGCGGTAGGTGGCGTTAGCGGACCGCAACTGTCTCTGGGAGCGGGTGAAATCGGAACGGGTGAAAGCATCGGGAGCCAGAGCTTCTTCCTGTTCCCGTTGGGTGAACTCGGCGCCTTCGATGCGCGAGGTGCCGGCTGCTTCCAACCGCAACTGCTCCTCGTGGACCTGCTCGATCCATTGAGGCAGGTAAGGCATCCGATTCAGAACGCCGGCGGCGGTTTTGGCCTGGATCAGCAGGTCCAATAGCGCCGCGGCATCGTAGCGAATCCACTGCCGGGGAACGACATAGCGACTGACACTTTCAGAGGCCATCCGGAGCTCATTTTATTCTCATTTTCAGTTTATTTCAATTTCAGTGTTCTCTATGTCATTGTATTTACAGCATATTATATCCTACAAATATAGATTCAGATTTATTTCATTTCTAGTTCATATCTAAACTTTTCGAACTCCATTCACGGATCGGTCCCGTGCAAAGGGTGCAATTGGGCGGATACCTGCACTTGGAATCGGGAAATGAGAAGCTCGAGGTCCGGCCTCGAACCTTGCGATGCCGGAGGGAGTCGAGAACCGGCTTGCCGAAGGCGGCGGAACTTGCGGAACCGGCAGCCCTGATAGCGCTTAGCAGGCTGTCAACCAGTGGCGGTACTCGGGCAACTCTCCCCGGGTGACTTGCAGGTAGGTGTTGCGTATGGCCAGGGTCAACTCGCCGGCCTTCCCGTTCCCCAGTGGAAAGCGGTCGATCGACAGGATGGGGGCGACCTCCAGGCCGCTGCCGCAGACGAAGGCCTCGTCGGCCACGTAGAACTCGGTGCGGTCGACCTCCCGCTCGATCACCTCCACCCCGTGCACCTCCCGAAAGAGCTGCATCAGGGTGGCTCGGGTGATGCTCTCCAGGATGTCGCTGCTGACGGTCGGCGTCACCACCTGCCCACCCCTGCAGAGAAAGACGCAGCCCCTGGGCTCCTCGGCGACCTTGCCGGCCGCGTTGAGCAGCAGGGCGCTGTCATAGCCGTCCAGGCGGGCCTGCAGCAACGAGAGGCGGGCGTTCTGGTAGTTGGCCGCACACTTGACTCGCGGGGGGATGGAGCTGTCGGAGATCCGCTGCCAGGAGCTGATGCAGGCGTGGATTCCCAACTCCTTTCCCTCGAACCATCCCCCCTTGGGGGTCACGATGACGGCGTGGCTGACCGGACCGGTCACAAAGGCTTCGCCCGGTCCGTCCACGTAGACCATCTGTCGAATGTGCGAGGTGGCCTGCACCCGGTTGGACTGCAGCGCACGCACCACGGCGGCGCTGTAGTCGCCGGCGGTCAAGGGCGTATCCATACGCATGACCCGGACCGATTGCTGCAGGCGCCTGGAGTGGTCATCCAGCCGGAAGACATTCAGTTGCCGGGTCTGCTCGTTCCAGTAGGCCCGGAGTCCTTCAAAAACCATGGCCCCATATTTGAAGGCCACGGTATCCAGAGGAATCACTGCCTCGCTGTTCTCCACCAGGCGGTCGTTCAGCAGCACCTTGGGAGTGGAAGATTCATCCATCGTTTCAGCCTCCGGGGATTGACGTGTCCAGGGTGGCCGGCTCCGCTCCCGTTCCCTGCCTTGCCCGGTCCGGCCTTGGCGTGGGCCGGATGGGCTGCACGGACCAGACCTCCATGGAGCGCAGCGCCGCAGGCCCTCCGGCAGCGAAGAGTCCGATTCCGGTGCTGTCGGGGCGCGTCGGACAGATCCTGGAGGTCATGCACAGCCGGCCGTTGGCAAGCACTTCCAGAATGGAGCGCTCGATAAATACATGCAGGCGAATGAGCTCGCCCCGCTCGAACTCCAAGGGTCCCGAGTGTACCATGGGAGTCGGCTGCGCACGGTAGGCGTGCCGGTGAACATCGGGATTCAAATCAGCTCTTTGATGGGAACGCCGGTGGCGTCGCCGATGGAGTTGGCGATCTTGATCGGCCGGCCGATGGGGGTCATGTAGGTCTTTTCCCAGTCGATCCCCAGGGCCTTGTAGAGGGTGGCGAACAGGTCTCCGATGGTGACCTGGCGATCGGCGACATAGCCTCCCTGCTCGTCGCTGGCGCCCACCACCTGGCCACCGGCGATGCCGCCGCCGCCCAGCACCACCGACCAGCACTGGGGCCAGTGATCGCGCCCGTTCCCGGGGTTCACCTGGGGGCCCCGGCCGAACTCTCCCATGGCGATCACCAGGGTGGTCGGGAGCAGCCCGCGCTGGTCCAGGTCCTCCAGCAGGGCCGAGAAAGTCTGATCGAAGGGTGGAACCAGGATGTCGCGGTGCCGCCGGTCGTTGTCCCCGTGAGTGTCCCACTCGTTGTACTTGTATCCGGCAGCCGTCACGAACCGGCTCCCCGCCTCCACCAGCCGCCGGGCCAGCAAAACGCTTTGGCCGAACCCGTGCAGCCCGTAGGTCTCCCTGGTCTTGGTGGACTCCCTGGAGAGATCGAAGGCATCCTTGACCTCGGGGTTCAACACCATTTTGAGGGCCTCCTGGGTGAAGGTGTCCATCCGCCCCGATTCGGCCTTCTGCACCTTGTCCCGGTAGATCCGCTCCACCACTTTCCGAAAGGAGAGCCGATCCTGGAGGCGCTCGGCCGTAATCGATTTGGGCAGCCTCAGGTCGGGAACCTCGAAGTCGGGTTGACTGGGGTCGGGAAGCACCATGGGGTCATACTGGTTGCCGATAAAGGCGGCACCGAAATGGTCGATGAAAAAGGTATCGTTGCCGGTGTCCGGCTGCAGCACGTAGGGCGGCAGGTTGTTCCTTGGACCCAACTCCTTGGCCACGATCGAGCCCAGGCTGGGAAAGCGCATGGCCGGGTTGGGCAGGTGCCCGGTGGCCGCGTAATGGGTGGCCTGGGGGTGGTTGTTTTCCAGGGTGTGGAGGGAACGGATAATCGCCAGCTTGTCCATGTGCCTGGCGGTCTTGGGCAGCAGCTCGGAAACCTGTACGCCGGCCACGTTGGTGGCGATGGGCCTGAATGAGCTGTTGGGCTTGGGGTCCCACATGTCGATCTGGCTGGGTCCTCCCTCCAGCCACAACAGGATGCAGGCCTGGGCCTTGCCCCCGGCCGTTGCCGGCGTGCCCCCCAAGGCCTGCTGAAGCCTCAGGAACTGGCTCAGGCTCACACCCAGCAGGCTTAGGGACCCCACTCGCAGGAAGTCCCGCCGCCGCAGAATGGGGTCGTCACTCGCCAAACACCCTAGGTTTCGCATGGGTGCAACCTCCTCCGGTTTCCGGCTTCTTGGTCCCGGGTCCCGCGCCGGAACAGCCACCAAGGCAAGTCTGCCGGAAACGCTCAATGGTTATGGTAAAACTCCGGGGAATTCAACAACCCCCACAACAGATCCTCCAAGGCCCGGCGCCGTGAGGGGTGCCGGCCGACCATGGCTTCCAGCTGCTCCCGTTCTTCCTCCCCGGGCAAGCGCACCAAGGCTCTCAGGTAGAGTTCCTCGATGATCTCCCGGTCCGAGCCGCCCCCATCCATCAATCGGTCGATGATGCCCCCCTCACGGGCCAGATGCTCGGTAAAGGTCGTCCCGGCCAAGCTGTGCAGGGCCCTGCTCAGGTTGGGACGCGGCCGCTTCTCCGGAAGCATGGACCGGGGAGCCTTGCCATAGTTGTCCAGAATACGGGAGCGGAAGACATCGGGCAGCTTGACGTTGATGGCCCGCGTGCCGGGCGGCAGCCTGCCCTCGCCGTCGCCGTAGCTCTCCTGCTCCAGGATGAGGGGAACCCCCGTCACCGTGGCGATGGCGTCGAACAGCACCTCGGCATCCAGGGCCCGCGGCAGCGCGTGAGAGTAGTGGGTGCGGTCCTCCCGATTGGTTCGGTTGGGCCGACTGCTGAGCTGGTAGGTCCTGGAGCCGACGATGGTCCTGATCATGCGGCGAAGGTCATGGTCGTGTTCCCGGAAGTCCTTCGCCAGAGCCGCCAGCAGCCTGGGATGGGTCGGTGGATTGGCCGCGCGGAAATCGTCGACCGGCTCCACGATGCCTCGCCCGAAAAAGTAGCTCCATATCCGATTGACCGCCGCCTCGGCGAAATAGGGGTGGGCGGTGATCCACTGGGCCAGCTTGACCCGCGGGTCGGCCCAGTCCGTCTCCGGCAGGAGGGATCCGTTCAGGAAGGCCGGAAACACCTCCTCCCGTGTGCGTGGATGGAGCACTTTCCGGCTCCTGCCCTTGACGAACAGGTCCACTTCCTGACCGGTCGGGTCTTCGAAGATGACCGTGCCGACCTCCTCCCCCCGGCCTCCCACCAGGTTCATGCGCCCGAAGAATGCGGCCAGCCCCCAGAACTGGTCCTGGCTCCAGGCCTCGAAGGGGTGGTTGTGGCACTCGGCGCAGTCCAGCCGGCGCCCCATGAAGACCCTGACCTCTTCGGCCATCTTGTTTTGCGGGTAGCGCACCTCCCCATTGGGCAGGAAGTGCCTGGAAGGCGCGCTGTAGCCGATGGCGGCAATGCGCTCGCGGGCCATCCGGTCGTAGGGGGTGTTGGCGGCGACGTGGCCGCGAATCCACTCCCAGTAAGCCTCGGTCCACTGCAGGTTGATGCCGTTCTCGAAGAGAGCTACCCGGAAGAGCTGCGACAACCGATAGGTCCAATAGTCCACGAACTCGGGGGTCTGCAGGATCGTATCGACCAGCTTCTCCCGCTTGGCCGGGTCGCTGCTCGTCAGAAACTCACGGGTCCTTCGGGGCGGGGGCAGCGTGCCGGTCAAATCCAGACACACTCGGCGCAGGAATTCCGCGTCGCCGGAAAGCTCGGAGGGGATCCGATGCAGCCGGCTCAGCTTGTCGAATACCAGGCGGTCGATGAAGTTATTGGCGGGAACGCCGGGATATCGGGCCAGGGTCGCCTCGATGACGCTGACCCTGGCGGTAGTGGAATGGCCGGCCGTCCGTACGGTCACGAAGGTCTCCCCGGGGCGCAATCCCCGCAGTCGGCCGTCCGGCTCGACCTCCGCCACGTCGCTGTTGTCGGACAGGTAGCGCACCTGGCCGGTGAGGTCCTTGCGGGTCCCGTTCTCGAGCAGCGCGCTGACCAGCAACTGCTGCCCGCCTCCCACCTCCAGCACGGCCTCGGCCGGGTAGACCTCGATGGCCCTGACCCCGGGTCTCGAGGCTGCCGCCGGCTGAAAAGGCGCTCCCTCCTTCACCCACCGCAGCAGCGTCTTGTAATCATCCGATTCCAACGGCAACTGCAGTCCACCCTGATGGGGCTCGGCCAGGGAGGGCTTCCTCAGCAGCAGGCTCTTTTCGGGTTCTTCCCGATCGATTCGCGGAATCTCGGTTCCCGGATCGGGCGACAGGACCTGGTAGGTCCCTCCCCTGACGATCCAGCGGTAGTCCTCCTCCGGGTAGATGCCGTAGAGAGACAGCTTGAATCCTCCCCTTCCCTTCACTCCTCCATGGCAATGGCTGTCGTTGCAACCCCGCCGGGTCAATACCCTTTCGACATCCCAGGCAAAGCTCAGCGGCGGCCGCCCGGCCCCGCCCTTGACCTGCAGCCGCGCCGTGACCGACAGAGCACCCAGGCGAGCCGTCAAATCGGTAGTTCCCTCGGCCAGGGCCTCGGCCTCGCCACCGGGAGAGACCGTCGCCACGCCGGCATCGGAGAATTCCCATCGGCTGAGCGAGGTCACGTCGCGCTCCAACCTGTCGCTATAGCTGCCCATCACCAAGAGCTGGCGGGTAGCCCCCGCCCCCTCCAGCTCCACCGCCTCGGGCACGATCCGGACCGACAGCAACTCCGGCTCGGAAGTTTCGGCCCTGAGCGCGATGGATCCGGCTGCGACCAGGATCCCCAACAACAGGATGGGACTGCGATTTGGCTTCACTTGAAGGTCACTCTCCCAACACCATCACCAACAGTTCTCCGGCTGCGATCGCCTCACCCACCTTGCCTCCGACCACGGGACGGGCGCTGAGGCGGACCCGCGTGGGCATCCGGGTGGAGGGCGCCCCGGGCGCCGCCGCCAGCAGCACGGTGGTCGTCTGGTTCTTGGGCACGAACCGCTCCTTGTGAATTTCGGGAAGGGGAGGCTCCTTGTGGGGCTCGACCTCGGCACCGGGCAAAAATTGTACCTGGCCGGGCAGGCCGTCGGCGCTGAAGAGGATGTCACCGCCGAAGCCCTCCTCCTGATCGGAAAGAATGGTGACTTTTTTGGCCTGCCCCGGCCGCAGGTTCACCACCTCCGGCGTGGCCTCGATCCGGCCCACGTGGGGCACCTGGGGCCGCAGCAGCAGGCGATAGCGGAAAGCCGGCACTCCCGATCGGGGGGTGATGTCGCGCACCTGCAGCCTGTAGAGGCCGGCCCTGTCGAAGGTATAGAGGGTCTTGGCCTGGATGATCCGCACCCAGTCATCGCCGTCACCCGCGATCTTCCTGAAATAGTTGGTCAACACTTCCTGGCCGTCCGCATCCAGCACGGCCACCCTGGGATTGAATCGGGGCGGGGCGGCCTCGGGCGTCTCCAGCTCCAGGGCCAGAGAGGTTCCGGCCGCCACTTCGAACCGGAACCAGTCTACGTCTCCAGGCCTCTGGATGGCTCCTTCCAACAGTTGAGGCGGAAGAATCGGGACGGCCTGTTCCGGCAAGTCGTTGGGCTCCACTTCGCTCAGGAAACCGTTCCCGGCGGCTTCGGCAGGCACCGATCTCTCGGGTGAAACGCCCGAGCCTGAGGCAATGCCGTTCGAGCCCGCGCCGGGTGTTTCTTGCGGGCTTCCATTCTCCCGGGCCTTATCGGCCGGTACGGTTCGTGATTCCAGCCAGTCCAGCCGGGACGGGCCCAGCTTTCGACGAAACGGCTGCTCGATTTCCGCCAGGGCCGATGGAGGGATGAGCACAACCTCCGGCGCCCCGGGGCCTGCCGCCTCGGAAGTGGTCACCCGAAGCTGGTAGAAGAAATCGGGTCCGCCTACGCCCAGGTTGGAACTGACCTCAACCAGGTAACGACCGGATTCCCGGCACAGGTGGGTGATTCGCGACTGCGGAGAAAACAGCAGCCGCTCGGGCCGCTCCGGGTCGAACCAAGTGCCGCCTTCCTTGTAGAGGGTCAGGCGAACCCCGTCGAACTTGGTGACGGTGGTGTTGGAGAGAGCCTGGATGTGCAGCCTGTCGCCGCGTGAAGCCCTGAACGAGTAGAAGTCGATCTCGCCGTTCCGGCTCAACTTGCCGTTGAGCAGGGTCGGGATCTCAACGGACTGGGCCTGGGCCGGTTGACTGCGAGTCCCGGGAGCCTCCAGGCTGACCGGCTCGTCGACCACGACCAACCCCAGGGCGTTGGAAACGCCGGCCGGCGTGACCAACCGCAGTTCGTGCTTCCCCAGCGGCACCCCCGAGTCCACCTGTACCCGCAATGACACCCGCTGCCCCTGAACCCAAAGCTTCTCGGCGCGCAGGTTTTTCTTCTCCTGGAACTGCATTCCCTCGATCCGGGCGACCTCGCCGCTCAGCCCCCCGGTCCCGAACCACACTCCGTAGCATCTTTCGAGGTCCTTGCCCCGGACTGCCAACTCGAGTACCCTTCCCCGCTGTACACTGACCGGAAACAGGGAGCGCAACTCCGGTGCCCGAGGCTCCGCGGGTGGCGCCTCAGCCGCCTGCATGCCCCGCTCGAGTGCGAAAGTGGAACAGAGCATCCACGCCGCCAGACCCATCACCCCCTCTCGGGCGTTCCAGGAACGATTGGACGTGCGATTGGCGAAGGATGGACGGCGGGGGAGTACAAGCACCGGCAGCTCCCAGTCAGCGGATTAGGCGGGAAACACAGCCTATAATTTACCTTGAGGCTCCGCCGGGGGTCAAGGAGACTGCCCGTGAACCTGCAAGAGTTCCTGGAAACGTTGGCCAACCTGGTCTGGGGCCCCCCGATGCTGGCCTTGACCGTGGGCACTGGCCTGTTCCTGACCGTCCGGTTGCGGGGACTGCAGTTCCAAAGGCTCTGGTCCTCCCTCTACCTGGCCCTGGTGACGCGCAGAGAGAGCGGAGCCCAGGGCGACGTCACCCACTTCCAGGCCCTGATGACCGCCCTGTCGGCCACGGTCGGCACCGGAAACATCGCCGGGGTGGCCACCGCCATCGTCTCGGGAGGCCCTGGGGCCCTGTTCTGGATGTGGGTAACAGGACTGGTGGGCATGGCCACCAAGTTCGCCGAAGCCCTGCTGGGAGTCAAGTACCGCATCCTGGGTCCGCGCGGCGAGATGTCGGGCGGGCCCATGCACTATTTGAGCCGGGGATTCAACCAGCCGGCGCTGGCCGCCCTCTATGCCTTTCTGGCAGCTTTCACCCTCACCGTGGGCGGCAACATGACGCAGTCCCACTCCATCGCCGAGGCCATGCGGGCCGGGCTGGGAGTACCCACCCTCTGGACCGGCGCCATCACGGCCGCCGTCACCGCGGTGGTCATCCTGGGCGGCATCCGCAGCATCGCCCGGGTCGCCAGCGCCCTGGTGCCCACCATGATCGTCATCTATTGCCTGGCCGGCCTGCTGGCCCTGGCGCTTCATTGGCAGGCGATACCGTCGGTGCTGGCAGAGGTCTTCAGGGGAGCCTTCACGCCGGCCGCGGCCGTGGGAGGATTTGCCGGCGCCGCCGTCCTGAAAGCCATCCGCTACGGGGTGGCCCGCGGCGTCAACAGCAACGAGAGCGGCATGGGCACGGCCGGAATCGCCGCCGCTGCCGCCCAGACCCGTCATCCGGTGACGCAGGCCCTGGTTTCCATGACTCAGACCTTTATCGATACGCTGGTGGTGTGCTCCGTCACCGGCTTCATCATCCTGGGAACCGGAGCCTGGAAGGGCGGAGCCAGCGGCGCCGCCCTGACAACGGCCGCCTTCCGGGAAGGCCTTCCCTTGTGGCTGCACGGGGATGTGATCGTCGCCATTACGCTGCCCCTCTTCGCCTTTTCCACCATCCTGGGCAACAACTACTACTCGGAGAAGGCACTGGAATACCTGTTCGGCCACGGTCGCTTCGTGCCCTGGTACCGCGTGATCTGGGTCTGTCTGACCTTTCTGGGCCCCATGCTCTCCCTGGAGACCGTGTGGACGTTTCTGGACGTGTGCCTCGGCAGCATGGTCCTGCCCAATCTGATCGGCCTGCTGGGCTTGAGCGGGATCGTCGTAGCCGAGACCCGAGGCTATTTTGCGGCGCGGCGGTAAACCCAGGTCCCCTGTGCAATCCATTCATTGACATCGATGCACAGGATCATCGCCCGAGCCAGCTTCTCTTGCATGAGCATTTCGTCCTGTTCATCCTGTGCATCCTGTGCATCGATGTTAATGATGAAATGAACATCGATTCCCCATGGCCAGTGTGCAAGGTGGCAATTCGGAGGAAACCCCGGTGACATCTCCCTCCAGATGGCAGTTCCAGCAGGTTGCGGGACCCTTCGGGCTAACGGAGGGACCCGCCTGGGATGGCGAGGCCCTGCTGTTCAGCAACTTCCCCAACAACCGCATCCTGCGTTATGCCCACCAAACACAAAAGACGGAAATCTACCGCCGGGACACCCGCATGGCCAACGGCCTGATGCTGGACAGGCGCGGCCGGCTCTACGCCTGCGAAGCCGCCGGGAGGTGCATCGCCTGTTACCACCGGGACGGGACCCGGACGGTCGTCGCCGACACTTTCCAGGGCAGGAGGCTCAACAGCCCCAACGACCTGGCCATCGACCTCAAGGGCCGCATCTGGTTCTCCGATCCCGACTACAGCAGCCACTGGGCCCAGGCCATCGGTCCGCCGGAGCTGGAACACAAATCCATCTACCGACTGGACCCCCGAAGCGACGGAAGCTGGTCCATTCAACGGATGACCCATGACACCGCCCGTCCCAACGGCCTGCTGGTCACGCCGGACCTCCGGAGGCTCTACGTGGCCGAGAGCGACTTCCAGGGAGACCGCCAACTGCGAGCCTATCCCATTCTGGAAGACGGCGCCCTGGGCCCCTGCGAGGTCCTGCGCGATTTTGCCCCCCACCGCGGCATCGACGGCATGTGTCTGGATGCCGAGGGCAACCTGGTGGCCGCCGCCGGCTGGGAGAGGAGCGGCCCCGGCGGCATGATCTACGTCCTCGACGCTCGAGGACGCGTCCTGGAACGCCATCCGACCCCCTGCGAGCGGCCCACCAACTGCAGTTGGGGCGACCAGGATCTGCGCACGCTCTACCTCACCTCCGTCTGCGGCCGGCTGTACCGAATCGAAACCGGGCGCAAAGGCTGGCTGCTCTATCCCTGAAGAAGGATCTCGACGTGCGGGCCAACAATACCAAAGCCAAGCTCAAGAGAGGAGAGTCCGTATACGGCTGCTTCGTGCGCTACCCCGACCCCGCCCTGGTGGAGATGCTGGCCCGATTCGAGTGGGATTTCATGGTGTTCGAAAGCGAGCACGGCCGGCTGGACCCGCGCACCTGCGAAGAGATGGTGAGGGCCGCCGAGTCGAACGGCATCACCCCCATCGTGCGAGTGACCACCAATTCCCCCTCGATCATCCTGAGATTTCTGGACACCGGCGCCCAGGGCATCATCGTTCCTCAGGTCAACTCGGCCGAAGAAGCCGAACGGGCGGTGGCGGCCGTCAAGTTCCAGCCTAGGGGCAATCGAGGGCTGTCTGCGTCCAGGGCCGCCGATTACGGCGAGGGGCTCTCCTTCGGGGATCACGTCCTCCAGTCCAACCGGGAAACCCTGGTGGTCCTCTACGTGGAGACGGCGGAAGCCGTGCGGCAACTGCCGAGGATTCTGGCGGTGGAAGGCGTCGACGTGGTCAACGTGGGCCGCACCGATCTCTCCCATTCGCTGGGGGTGGCCGGACAGCCCGAGCATCCCCGCATGCGGCAGTGCCTCCAGGAAATCCTGGCCGGCCTGCGCAACTCGCCGGTGTCCCTGGGCATCATGGCCGCCAACCCCGAGGCGGCCCGCCAGTGGCGCGCCCGAGGGGCACGCTACATCAGCATCAACCTGGAGTCGCTATTGAAGCAATCGATAGGGGAGTTCCTGAGCGGCGTGCGGGGGTAAAGAGGTGCCCAGGGGAGGCTGTTGAATTGTTGGAATACATGGTATTGGCGGTTCTGTAATCCCTAAGCGATGGGGGTGTCGGCGTGGTTTGCCAGGTGGGGATCCACCTCCGATTCCCAACTGACCTCTTCCAGCAATCGGTGTGAGCACGGATGATTCGACTTTCCGCAGCCAGAAAACATTTCGGCTCCCAGAGCTTGTTCGAAGACCTCGACTGGCTTATCACGTCGACGGATCGCATTGGACTGGTGGGCGGGAACGGGACAGGCAAGACAACGCTGCTGAAGATCCTGGGGGGGATGGAGCCGCTCGATGGCGGTCTGTTTTCTGCGCCGAAGGATATGACTGCCGGATACCTTCCTCAGGATGGCCTGTCACTGTCAGGGCGCACGGTTCTGGAAGAATGCCTCTCGGTTTTTGGCCATCTGCTCGAACTCGAAGAAGAAATGGAAGCCCTGACTCACCGGATGGCCGAAGTTGATCCGCGCAGCGACGAGTACCACCGGATCACGGTTCGTTATCACCGGATCGAGACCGAATTTCAGGGTCGGGAAGGCTACTCGCTGGAGGCGCAGGCCAGCACGGTGCTGAATGGCCTGGGCTTTGCGCCCGCAGATTCAAACCGTCCGACGGAAGATCTCTCCGGAGGCTGGCAAATGCGCCTGGCGCTGGCCAAGCTCTTGCTGATCAAGCCCAGGCTCCTATTGCTGGACGAGCCGACCAATCACCTCGATCTCGAGGCCCGCAACTGGTTGCAACAGTATCTGAATGAGTACCCGTATGCCTTCGTCCTGGTCTCCCACGACCGTTACATGCTGGATGCCACGGTGAACAAGATTCTCGAGCTGTGGAATCGTCGCGCCTACTTTTACATCGGGAACTACGAACGCTACCTGGCACAGAAATCCGCGCGCCAAGCTCAACTTCAGGCGGCCTATCGCAACCAGCGGGAAAAGATCGAGCGCCTTGAACTCTTCATCAATCGCTTCCGCTACCAGGCCACCAGGGCGAAGCAGGTACAGAGCCGGATCAAGGAACTCGAGAAGATTGAACGGATCGAATTACCCGCCCAGGAAAAGACTATCCAATTCGCGTTTCCTCAGCCACCCAGGAGCGGAAGCATGGTGGCCGAGTTTCGCGAGGTCGCCAAGAGTTATGACGGCAATCCAGTATTCCAGGGCATGAGCTTCGTCATCAACCGCGGGGATCGCATAGGCCTGGTGGGGGTGAATGGAGCGGGGAAATCCACACTGATCAAGATACTGGCTGGAAGCGAGCCGGCAACGGCAGGTGAATTTCGGCTGGGACACAACGTGGAAGTCGACCATTTTGCACAGGACCAGTACAAGGAGCTCGACCCAGACGCCCGCCTGATCGACGACGTCTCGAGCATCGCACCCAGTGCCCTGAGCGGCCAGACGCAGCTGCGCACTCTGCTCGGCTGCTTCCTGTTTTCGAGTGACGAGGTCTACAAGCAGATTCGCGTTCTCTCGGGTGGCGAGCGCAACCGCTATGCGCTCCTCCGCATGTTGCTGCGGCCTCGCAATTTTCTGCTACTCGACGAGCCCACCAACCACCTCGACCTGCGAGCCAAGGACGTACTGCTGGAAGCGCTGCAAGAGTTCAGCGGAACCGTAGTCTTTGTTTCCCACGATCGTTATTTCATCGACAAGCTGGCAACGCGAATCTTTGAAATCGACGGCGGCAAATTCCAGGACTATCTCGGAAACTATGAAGACTACTTGCGGCGAAAGAACCAGGTCGCGCTCCAACGGGACCATCGAGAGGAGCCGCCGCGCGCAGAGAATTCAGGGGGACCCGGAGACCGGAGTCAAACACCTTTGCCACGGAAGAAGATAAATCCCGTTCTTGTCCGGAAAATGAAGGAGCGGCACCAGGGGTTGGAGGAAGAAATCACCCGGTGTGAAGTGGAAATTGCGACTCAGGAGCTGGATCTGGGAACTTTCAAGAGTGCAAAGGAATCAATCCGCCTCGTCAAACTGGTGGAGCGCAACCGCAAGCGGTTGGATGAAATGATCCAAGAGTGGGAGGAACTTTCCAGAACTCTGGAAGAAACGGACAGGAAGCCTTCCGTACCACCGAGTTAACCCGCATTTCTCACCAGGGGTGTGATCATGGCACAGGCATTTCTCCCTCAGCGCACGAACCAGCGGATCGGGAAGTGGCCCTGGCTTCTTTCGAACTTCAGGGTGTAGGGATTGAGCAGCAGGCGGGCCACAAAGCCGTCGGTGCGCGGCATCAGCCATCCGAAGTCCCACCCCCGACTCTCGTACGTTAGCGGCACCCCCGGCTTGACCCGCACCAGGGGATGGGTCCCGGCCATGAACAGCCGCTGCTCCGTGTAGTAGTAGCAGGACCCGGTCTTGACGAAGACCTCGTGATCGACGCTCTGCTCGTCCTTCCCTGCCAGGTCGGCGCAGAGGCCCCTGATGGCAACCTTGACTTCCTTTCCGTCCGCCACCTGCCGGCCCAGCTCTTTGGCTGATCCCGAAAGCACCTTCCCCTCGGCATTGTGGGACAGCACCTCTTCCCAATCGTCCCTCACCAGGTACTTGAAGAGATCGAAATCGTAGACGAAGTTGCTGCTGGGGGCATTGGTCCCCTGGTCCCAACTGTCCATCTGGTGGTACTTGGGCATGCTGCTGTGGTCAGCCAGCTCCGACGGGCCCGGTTCGGCCGTGACCTCTCCCCCGTCGAGATAGGGGCGGGCGATGGCTTGCCGGCCGTCCTGGTTGTAGAGGAAAAAGGACATGGAGGGCCGGGACCCGAAGCCGTCCGGCAAGCTGATGGGCTGGCGCAGGGTCATGATTCCGGCCACCCACCGGTCCTCCATCAGATAGGTGCCGGCGAACTCCGCCACTTCCTCGATCAGCTCGGCGCTGTCCGAACTGGTGTCGATGTGCTCGTTGTTCTTGAACTCGGTCAAGATGCGCAAGTCCGCCCCACGGCGGATGGCCGCCGCCAGCGCCTCCTCGCTTCCCGAGACCCGCTGTCTGGAGGCATCCAGATGGAGGGCGGACTTCCAGGGATTTCCTTTCTCCCGCGGTTTGGCGCAGCCGGCCAGACCCGCCAGGGCCGATCCCGCCAAGCTTCCCAAACCGGCTCCCAGCAACCGCCTGCGGCCGCGTCCCTTGAATGTCATCGAAAACACCCTCCTTTCCTGCAGGTCCACTCAACCCGCATATCTCACCGAGTCGCTCCCCGTGCAGTGACGGCTCAAATCTGCCCCAGCTCCCGCAAGGTCGCCGCCAGTCCCAGAAGGAAAAAGAAGAGGCCGCCCAGAGCCATGGCGATGCGAACGAACCAGCCCGGCCTCAGTTCCCGTGGAAGCAGGACCGTGTTGAGGATCAGGGTATGGCAGCAACTGATGCCCAGCGCGAAATTGTAGCTGATGGTGGCGAACTTGATCAGCGCCGTGGGCGCGTTCAGCCAGAGCATGGCCAGGCCCAAAGCGGAGTAGCCCATGATCAGCCCGAAGTAGATCCTGCCGATCCTGGCCGGATCCACCTGCCGGAGCCTGGAGCTGGATGTCCAGATCGTATCCAGCCAGCGGCGGACCACCCCGTCGATGTGTCCCACCATGGTGGGGGCCAGCACCATAAACCCGCAAAAGAGGGTCGAAGCCCAGAAGAGGTTCCCCCAGGCAGTGCCTCCCAGGATCTCCGAGAGCCCCGTCATGGATGCCAGCACGCCTTCGGGAGGGTTGGCGGCCTGCCTGCCCACCCCTTCGGCCGTCAGCGCCGCCGCATTCCAGCGGTCGGCCTCGGTGCCGCGCCGCAGGAACTCCACCGACAACATGCTGGGCAGGGCCAGGCCGATGAAGCAGGCGGGAATCCAGATGGCGCACTGGTCGCGCACCACGTGCCGGTACCAGCGCTGCCAGCGCGGCAGCGATTGCCGGTTCACCTCGAAGACGGACCCCACGTGGGACAGGGTTATTCCTTGCCCTCCCACCATGCTGGGAATGGCGCCCACATGATGTCCCATGCCCCATCCCTGGTCGCGGGTGAAGTTGCTGATGGGCGTATTGCTCAGCCCGCCGTTGCCGGCGATGGCGGCCATGGCGGCAATGAAGGCGATCAGGGTGAAATCGATGGTGGGCAGAACCCCCTTGCCGAACCAGGAAACGAACACGTTCTCCACGTTGGGGCCGTCCAGGAATCCATCCCCGTCCAGGTCCTCGTGCTTCACCAGTTGCCCCTGGGGGCCCCGTTCCCAGGTGTCGGGCCGGCCGTCGCCGTCGGAGTCGACACTAGGTTCCAGCCGTCGTTCGACCACGTCCAGATGGCCGTCCCCGTCCCAGTCCTCGCCGGGGTCGAGCCTTCCGTTGCCGTTGCGGTCCTCGCCGCTCATAACGGGAACGGTCCCGAACTTGAAGAAGCCGCTCCCGATGTCGACCCAGGTCGAGGGGCTGGAATAGAGCAGCGCCACAATCAGCAGGAAGCCGAACACCGTGACCAGCTTGAAGGACATCACCGCCTTCAGCGAGTTGTAGACCTTGCCTCCGAAAATCAGCGGAATCACCGAGGCAGCGAAGATGCCGGTGGCGGTGAGCTTGTGCATCCACCAGTGCAGCGGCACCGCGTCCGGGTCGGGCATCTGGCCGCCAAGCAGCAGGATCATGACCGGGGTGGCCGCGGTGGCGGCCAGATAGGGAAAGACCGAGCCGAAATCCAGAATCAGGTATACGGCCAGCCAGAATCGCGGGCCCGGAGCGGTCCGGAATTTGCCGGTGAAGATGGGTTCGCCGGTGTAGAGGGTGTAGCGGCTGATCTCGATGTTGTAGAGCCCCTGGGCCAGGATGCTTAGCGTGGCCAGCCACAGCAGCGCCCCCCCGTAGCGGGCCGTCACCAGCGGACCCAGCAGCCACTCGCCGCCGCCGATTGCCCCCGCCCCCGCCACCAGGCCGGGTCCCAGAAAGGCATACCAGTGCTTCCGGACGAACCTGGGAGCGTCGATCAGCTCGCCCGGGTTCCAGCGCGGCATCTTCCGGGAACCGGGATGGGGAGGAACGAATCCGGTCGGATCCGAGGCAGCCCCTTCGCCGGGGTTATCCGGGGCCGGAGGGTTGTCCCGTCTCTGGTTGCTGTCGTTGGTCATGGTGACATCATGGGACAAGTAGGGACCCGGGGCAAGGACCGATTTCCCCGCCGAACCCCGGCCACGAACCTGCCTGTCCCACACCCCGTCAGAACCCGGCCCGCTTGTCGCAGATATTCAGCAGGGGCTCCCCCTTGAGGTAGCGCTCCAGGTTGTCCTTGAAGATCCGGTAGCGGCGTTCCCAGGTCTGGGGGGAGTCGCCGGAGACGTGGGGGGAGATCAGCACGTTGGGCATGTCCCAGAGCGGGCTGTCGTCCGCTGGGGGTTCGGGCTTGGTGGCGTCGAAGCCGGCCCCGGCGATGCTCCCCGACCTCAGCCCGTCCGCCACCGCCGCCTCGTCCACGATGCCGCCCCGCGAGATGACGATCAGGCGGCCGCCCTGCTTGAGTCGGCCGATTCGCTCCCGGCCCAGCAGTCCTGCCGTGCCGTCGGTGAGGGGGGCCGTCACCACGAACCAGTCGGAGATCTCGAGCAACCGGTCCAGGCCCTCCAGAGTCCAGGCCTCGGTCACTCCCGGCGGCGGCTCCATGGGCTTCACGTCCACGCCGTAGACCCGCATGCCGAAGGCCCGGGCCCGTACGGCCACGGCCCGGCCGATGGCGCCCAGGGCCAGAATCCCCATGGTGGTGCCGTCGAGCTCCGTAATCTGGGCCCGGTACTTGTCGACGTCCCAGCGGCGGGCCCGCTGATCGTCCAGCATGTCCACCATCCGGTGGGCGAGCATCAGAACCATGGCCATGACGTGGTCGGCCATGGCGATGGCATGGGTGGCGGGCGCGTTGGTCAGCACCACGTCGCTGGCCACGAAGGCGGGATTGCCGCGCACCAGCGGGTCGAACCCGGCTCCCACGAAGTGGCACCAGCGCAACTTCCCGGCCGCCTCGAAGACGGCCGGGGTGATGGCCCCGAACAGGACCTCGGCGTCGGGGATCTCCCGGATCTGATCGGCCTGGGTAGGAGCTTCACAGAAGTCTATTGATGGAAAAGAGTTCCTGAGATCCGCGACGAACTCGCGGTCGGCTTCGCTGTCTAGGACAACTTTCATGGATTTAAGCCCCCCAATGGTCACTCGGTTTGCAAGAAAATTCGACCGAAGTTACCGCACCGCTGGGCGACCGTCAAGCCCGGCAACGGTCACCTGCCGGCGACCCGGCCAATCGCCCTGCCTCGAGGTTCGGTGAGCGAACCTTCGAGCCAGGGTGTACAATGCCGTTCCTGCCTTCCCCGAACGACGGTCGGGTGACGACCACCCCGGGAGGTCACACCGTTGGCTTTGCTCTGCCAGATTCAACTGCAGTGGATGGACTACGGGCTGATCGTGGCCTACGCCCTGCTGGTGCTGGCGATCGGTTTCGGATTTTCGCGCCAGCAGGCCAGCTCGACCAACTTCCTGCTGGCGGGCCGATCCATGGGCTGGGTGTCGGTCGGCATCTCCCAACTGGCCAGCCTGCTGTCGGCCATCAGCTACCTGGGTACGCCGGGCGAAGCCTACGGGTATGACCTGCAGTATCTCCTCTTCAGCATCTGCGGCTTTCTGTGCGTGCCCCTGGCGGTCTATCTGTTCCTGGACTTCTTCTATCGACTGAAGGTGACCTCCATCTACGAATACCTGGAACGGAGGTTCAACTTTCCCACCCGGCTCCTGGCCAGCGCGGTCTTCATCATCTCGCGCCTGGCCTGGATGGCCACCATCGTGGTGGCCGTCTCCCTGGCCATCGAGGAACTCACCGGAATCGAGCCCGCCGTCTCCATCGTCCTGACCACGGCGGTGGCCACCGCCTATACCCTGGTGGGCGGCATGAAGGCCATCATCTGGACCGACGTCCTGCAGTTTTTCCTCTTCACCCTGGGCCTGGCCGCAGCCGTCGCCCTGATCTTCTGGAAGGATCCGGCCTCTGAACTGCTGGCCGTGATGGTCCGCGACGACAAGCTGAGGATGTTCAACTTCAGCCTGGACCCCGCGACCCGCATCACCGTCTGGATGGCCGTGACCGCCGGCGCCGTCAACGGCGTGGCCAACCTGACCGACCAGGTCAGCATGCAGCGCTACCTCTCCTGCGGATCGCTGCGAGACGCCCGGCGGGCGGTGTGGTTCAAGCCCTTCCTGTCGATACCGGTCACCGTGCTGATTTACGGCCTGGGCCTGGCTCTCTACGCCCACCACCAGTTGAACCCGGAACTGGCCGTGGGGGTTGGGAGCGCCGACCGCGCCTTTCCCCACTTCGTCCTGAACGAAATGCACGGCGGCCTGGCCGGCCTCATCCTGGCGGCCATATTCGCGGCCGCCATGTCCAGCATCGATTCGGGAACCCACACCATCAGCACCGTCTGCGTGGAAGACTACTACAAGCGGCTGATTCGGCCCGATGCTCCCGACAGACAATGCCTGCGGCTGGCCCGTGGCCTGACGCTGATCTGGGCCGTCGTGATCGCGGTGGTGGCGCAGTTCCTGACCGGCCAGGACACCATCGTAGGCACCATGGCTTCGGTGGCGGCCCCGTTTTTCGGATGTGCGGTCGGCATGTTCGTCCTGGGAACCTCGACCCGGCGGGCCACGGGCTGGGGGGCTTCATTGGGGGCGCTGGTGGGCTACGGACTGGTGCTGGTGACCAAGTACTGGCTGTTCAAGATCGACGGGCAGTGGCTCCTGCTGCCGGGTGGGCCGGATATCTACACCGCTGCCACCGTCGAGCAGGTCTCCAAGTTCTGGCTGACCTTCATCAGCTTCGCGGGCACGGTCATTCCCGGCTACCTGATCAGCCTGGCTTCCCCTCCCTCCTCCAGGGCCTCACTGCGGGGCCTGACCCTGTGGGACCGGAAGGGAGAGGCTTGAGCCGAGCCCTGGCCAGGCACCCAGCCAATACAGAGTCAACATGCCTCATCCGGAATCTGAAGCACCCACCGGCGCCAGCCCGCCCCCGGGTCAAGCAGCCCCGGAAGAGCCGCGCATCACCGATCCTCCGGAGGCGCTGTGGTCGCGCAACCCCCTGGCCTGGTTTCGTTTCTTCGGCCCGGGCGCCATCGTGGCCTCGGTGACGGTGGGCAGCGGAGAGATCGTCTTCCCCTCCCGGGGGGGCGCCCTCTTCGGCTACCAACTGCTGTGGATCTACCCGGCGGTAGCCCTGCTGAAGTGGGGCATGGCCTATGCCAGCATGCGCCACATGATCCTCAGCGGCGCCCATCCCTTTCAGCGCTGGACCCACCTGCCCGGCCCGCGCGGCTGGCTCCCCCTGTCCATCGTGGCGGTGGCCGTCCTCTGCCTGCCGCTCTGGTACTCCTGGCTGTCGGGGATTCTGGGAACCCACAGCGCCCAGGTCTCGGGGTATGCCGACCACTGCTTCTGGGCCACCCTCTGGGTGCTGGTGGCCCTCGCCCTCCTCTGGCGGGGCGGCTACCACTTTCTGGAAAGGGCCCAGCTCCTCATCCTGGCCATCATGCTGCTGGCGGTCTTCGTGGCCGTATTCTACATCCGTCCCGACTGGCTGGCCGCCCTCAAGGGATTCCTGATACCCCATGCGCTGCAGTACCCCGAGTGGGCCTTCCAGGTGGTTCCCAAGCTGAGCCAGCGCTCCGAATGGGTGGAAGTCCTGGTCTACGTGGCCGTCATCGGCGGGGGCACCGAGGACTACCTCGCCTACGTGGCCTTCCTGCGGGAAAAACGCTGGGGGCGCAGCCACCTGCCGGCCGTGGCGGGAGACCAGCTTCGCGAGGTGGCCGCCCGCGGAAACCACCCGGGCCGGATCTGGATCCGGGCGGCACTGATCGACACGGTCACCAGCTTCGTCTGCGTGGTCCTGATCGCGGTGGCCTTCACGCTGATGGGAGCGCTTATCCTGCAGCCGCAGCGATTGGTCCCGGACGGACTGGAGCTTGTCAGCTACCAGGCGGCCTTCCTGACCGGCCTGGCCGGCTGGCTCAAGCCTCTCTACGACCTGGCCATCTTCCTGGCCTTCTTCGGCATTCTGCTGGGCGGACCGGAGATGGCCTACCGGCTCTGGTCCTCCTACCTGGACAGCCTGCCCGCCCTGCGCCGGCGGATCAACCACCGGCTGCTGCGGGCGGCCGCCTACGGCTGGACGCTCCTACCGGCCCTGATCATTCTCTGGACCCTCCGCTGGCTGCAGCAGACCGGGGCGGTGGAGCCGGGTTTCGACCTGCTGGACATCGTCACCCCGGCAGGTATCTTCACCAGCTTCGCGGCCAGCTTCTTCTGCTTCGCCAACATCTGGGCCGACCGCAGGTTTCTGTCCCGACCCCTGCGTGCACCTGCTTTCCTCCAGGCCATCAACCTGGCGGCCGGCAGCGCCTTCCTCTTCACCGCCATCAGGGCCATGGCAAGCTACCAGGGGGTGTGGGGCTACGGGTTCCTCATCCTCCTGCTGTCCGGCTGCATGCTGGCGGCCTGGAGAATGCGGTTTCTGTATGAGGAGAGCCCGGCTTGAAGGGGCGCGGTCAAGGGAAGACCGGGCGCGGCGTGCGGCCGGGGCTGCAGGAACCAGAGGCTCAGGCGCGGAGCTTGAACCATGGCAAGGGACTGGCAGTCACTGAACGAATACAGGCTCTTCTGCCGGGGCAGGCTGGCCGACCCCTACCCCCTCTACCACCAACTGCGCGCGGAAGACCCGGTCCACTGGAGCGAGCAGGCCAACAGTTGGATCCTGACCCGCTACGACGACGTGCGCTTCGCCCTGCAGCACGACCCGCGCCTCACGGCGGAGCGGCTCAGCCTGCTGCTGGCCCAGCTCCCCCGGGAAGTTCAGGCGGAAGTGGAGCCCCTGCGGCGGCTCCTCTCCACCTGGATGCAGTACTACGATCCCCCCGACCACACCCGACTGCGCTCCCTGGTGAACCGGGCCTTCACGCCGGGAACCATAGAGCGCCTCCGGCCCCGGATCGAGGCCATTGCCGAGGAGCTGCTCCAGCCGGCGCGAGCCAGGGGACGCCTGGAGGTGATCTCCGAATTCGCCTACCCGCTTCCGGCCATCGTGATTGCCGAGCTGCTGGGCGTGCCCCCCGAGGACCGGGACCGGTTCAAGCGTTGGGCCGACGACCTGACCGTCTTCATGGAAGGGGTGAGCGCCGACTACCCCGCCATAGCCCGCCGCACCAACCGAAGCGTCCTGGAGCTGACCGATTACCTGGGCGGGCTGTTCGAACAACGCCGGCGACAGCCGCGCGCCGACCTGATCAGCGACCTGATCGCGGTCGAGGCCGAGGGGGACCGGCTCAGCCAGGCCGAGCTGTTCGGCATCTGCTCCTTCCTGCTGGAGGCGGGCCACGAGACCACCACCGGCCTGGTCGGCAATGGCCTGCTGGCCCTGCTGCGGCACCCCGACCAACTGCGCAAGCTGCAACAGAACCCGGCCTCGATCGCCCCCGCCGTGGAGGAATGCCTGCGCTACGACGGCCCCATACAACGCATTTCCCGGGTGGTGACAACCGACTTCGAACTGCGAGGCCAAAGGCTGCGCCGGGGCCAGCGCATCTGGGCCATGCAGGGAGCCGCCAACCGCGACCCGCGGCAGTTCCCCCAACCCGACCGCTTCGACATCCTCCGCCGCAACAACAGCCACGTGGCCTTCGGCTACGGCGTCCACCACTGCCTGGGGGCGCCCCTGGCGCGCATCGAGGGACAAATCGCCTTCCAGGCCCTGCTGCGGCTGCCGGAACTGCAAATGGAAAACCAGGTCCCGGAGTGGCAGGAGGGCGTCTCGCTGCGCACTCCGAAGTCGCTGCCGGTAAGGTTCAGAGTGGGTTGAGGAGGATGGATCGGGCTTCTTCGCCGGCTGGCGCTGGGCTCAGATCGGAATGGACATGCGGATGCGCAGGCCCCATGTCCGCGCCCCGGCTTCCTTTCCCTCGAACCCTTCAAGTTCCAGGTTCAAAGGGTTGGTGTCGGGACTGGTGGGTTGAAGGTCGAACTCGCTCCCGACACTCAATTGCTTCCCGTGGCGAGTCCTGCGGAGGCGCCTGACGGGGGTCACCACTCCTCTTCCCAGAAGGCGTCCTCCTGCCAACATCCGCATTCGCGCCAGGCTGGCACGCCGGGAGGCGGCGACACGTCGCGGCGAAGCTGTCGATCGATCTCTGTCAGTGTCTGTTGAGTTTTAGGCATTCTATTCTCCGCTCCCCCTCTGCGGGAAAGTGCCGCCGTCAGCGCAGGTCGACGGCGGCGGTCCAACCGGAAAGACCCCGGAGCCGAAACGTCAGCGTCAGCAGACGATTGCGAACGCCTGTTCCGTAGCCGAGCTCGATCTCGGTGTCAAGAGCGGCTCCTGGTTGGAGGAGGCGGTCGATGGGATCATGGAACAGGCGTGTTCTACCCGCGCGGGAACCTCGGCCGGAAGCGAAGTGGACGGCTAGGCCCCGTTTTTCGGCTCCGGGGTCCCAGCCGGCCTGGATGCCGGCACCCCCAATGCGGAAGGAAGATTGATGCCAGAGAAGGGATTGGCCGTGGGCTGACAGGTCGAGGCCCTTTTCGGGATTGCGCCAGCTGATGCGGCCTGCAGCTTCAAGCGCGGCGCCGCGGTGGGCCGCGCCGCGGTCGAGGCGGCCGCCGGCTTCACCCGTAACAACAACGGTCTGACCGAAAGGACGCAGGGTCTGGGTGATTTCAGCCAGGAGGCGGAGACGGCCTGCGAGGCCGCCGATGGTAGCGGAGGCCTCCTGGAGGTCTGCGCCGATCCAGGCGACGTCGCCATCGGTGCGAACGGCGAGTTCGCGGCGTTCCCAGCTATTGGCGAGAAAACGAGCGCCTCCCCCGGCGAGACGGCCGAAGGCGCGGATATCGTGGTCGCGGTCGAGTTCGCGGAAAGCGACGGGGCCGGTGGCGAAGCCGCCGAGCGCCCAAAGGGCGATGCGATCGGTGGCCTGGACGTGCAAGTAGGGATGGACGGAGTAGAGGGTGGCCTGGGTTTCGCCGTCGAGGACCGCTCCATCGGAGTAATCGATCAGGGATCGGCCGCGCATGAGGGAAGCACCGAGGAGGGTCTTCTTGCCGGAGCGCAGATCGAGGCCGACATGGGCAGCCTGGAAGCCTCCTTGGTAGTCGAGGGTGCGAAGATTGCCGGAGAAATGATGGGTGTTGCCTTCGGCCCAGAGGACGGGCCTCCAGCCCTTGATCCTGGCGAGGAGCTTGCTGAGCGACAGCCTGGGTTGGATCACGCCCATGTTGCGCCGCTCGTTGCGTTGTCTCCAGGTGGCGAGCCAGTCCCCGGGAATGATGCGATCGGCAATGGAAGAAGGCGAGTTCAAGCGGGTAGTTGAGGGTATGGGTGAAACGGCCGGGGAAGCCTCCTGGTAGTCGGCCTGCCAGCCGCCCCACTGCTCGGTCTGGCGGGCGCGGCTGAATCGTTCCTCGAGAGTGGACTGGATGCTGTCGGACCAGGCACGGGCCGAAAGCGCCAGGACGGTTTGGGCTTCGCTGGAAAACTCGTCGATGGAACGCTGTTCGACAAAGGCGACGGTGGCTGAAGGTATAGGGTTGAAGGTAAGCCTGGTAGAGGGTGAATCCAGGCGAAGCTGGATCTTTTCTCCGGATTCGTAGACCTGGTCCGGTAAGGCCTCAATAGTAAAAGTGAGAAGTTGGTCGCCGACGTCAATGGCAATTTCCAGGGGTAATCCCTGGTAATCGTCGATCGTAGCTCCGCCCAGGTGGACAACGGACAGGGAAATCAGCTCGGAACGATCGGCGGCCGGGGTCACCGTAATAGTAACCTCGGCTGGGGATCCGTACTCGTTGGCGGTGTAGTGGGAATGGCTGAAGCTTATGTCGAGGTCCTCGCCGTCGTCATCCAAAAGGGTTATCTCAGCCGAAACCACTGGCACGAGGGCGGTTCCACCGATGAGGATCTGCTCAGCCCCCTCAGGATGAGGGTTGTCAATGGGAGTGAGGGTGAGCTCGCGGGTGGCGCTTAACCGGCCGGCAGGGATCACGAAAGGATCGGCGAGGCCGTCGAGCTCGTAGTCGACCGTAGCAACGGCGGACCCGGCAAGCTCAAGAGCAATTCTAGTGTCGCGAGAAAAAGCGGTATCGCCTTCAAGGCGGGCTTCCAGAAACACACGTGTGGGGGGAGCAGCTTCGCTGAGACTGGCCGGGGAAGCCGTCAGGTAGATCCGAGTCGGGGGAATATCATTGTCGATCAGGAGGACAGTGGCGGTGTTGGAGAAGCCGACGCTGGCGCTTCCGACGATCTCGATGGTTTCCTCAGGTTCGTCCAAGGTGTCGTCGATCGGAGCCAGGGATAGAGAAGTAGAGGCTTCCAGCTCGCCGGCGGGGATGGAAACGGTCAAGGAGCCGGACACGGTGTAGTCAGCGGCTCTGAGAGCCGTTCCGCCCAACTGCAGTGAAACCCAAAGAGGCTGGCTGTACGGCGTGCCGCTACGTATGGCAGCGGTAAGAGTGACCGCCACCGGCCCAGAGCCTTCCTGGATGCTCCGCGGCTCAGCCCGCAGGCTGAGCAGGGACTCGTCGTTATCCAGCAACGTCAATGAGGCCGGAGTGACGGGAAGTCCTCCCGGAGTGCTCCCGGTAACGTCGATCGTTTCATGAAGCTCGTCCCGGCTGTCGTCCACGGGCATGAAGGTGAGGACGGTGGTTGCGAAATGCTGGCCGGCCGGGATGGTGACGCCGAGGATTCCGGAGACGGTATAGTCTCCCTCCTCTCCCTCTATGGCTGTTCCGCCCAGGGAGAGGGAGAGGGCGATCGTACGGGCATAGGCAGTGCCGCCGTCGACTGTGGCGGTGAGAGTGATGTCTGTAGGGGGGTCTCCCTCCGTGATGTCAGAATCATCCACGGAAAGCGAAATCCCGGTAGGCGGCGCATCGTCGTCCACGAGGATGATCTCGGCAGGGTTGACGGGGAGAGAACTGTCGACAACAGCGATAGCGATGGTCTCGTCGATCTCATCGACGAGGTCGTTGTCGGGGCGAAGAAGGAAGGTGGAATGGCCGAGTGAGCTGTTGGATAAGAGGGTTATGGAGAGAGGCAGTACAGGCTGAAAATCGACGGCATCCGGTTGGCCGCTTTCGCGCACGGCGACATTAAAGGTGCGCAACTCGTCGAAGGCAAGACCCTCGCGCAGGGTGAGGGTGACGGTGATGAGAGTGTCGCGGGCGGATTCAGTGAGGCGATCGATATCGACCGATAGGTTGCCGATCGGCTCGCCGCCACCGGTATCGTCGTCAACGAGAGTGAGGACGGTCGGAGTAACGGTCAATCCGGGGGAAGCGCCGTTGACGACGATGGTCTCCTCCCCCTCGACCAGGGGGTCATCGATGGGAACGAAAGTGAGCAGGGTCTGGCCGGTGTCGTCGCCGGGATCGACGGTGATGGCGAGCTCGCCGCCGACCTCATAGTCTCTTGCTGAGGCCGTGCCTGCCAGCGACAGGCTGATGATGCGGGGAGTGGTGGTAACGGCATCCAGCCTGGCGATGACCGCTACCGCGGCCGCAGGCTCGTATTCGGCGATTTCCTGGTCGCTGAGAGTCAGGGTGGCGGAGGTGACCGGAGTGTCGTCGTCATCGATGAGGATCTCAAGGTCATCGATCCCGATAGGGTCGTATCTGGGGTCTTGGCTGGTGGAGGTGTGGCGCAGCAGCGCCACCTCATCGGCGGTGTCGATGTCCTCGGCGACGGTCACGGTGACCGTTTGCGGCTGATTCCAATTCTCAGGCGCAAAGGTCAGCCGCTTCGGATCCCAGTCCAACTCGTCAACGCCGTCACCGAGGCGTGTGAGGTTCAGGACCACGACCGCGAGAGGCTCGGAAGTCAGCTCGAGGGTGTAGGAACCTGTATCGCCCTCATCGATCTGAAGCTCCTCGGGCATGAGGCGGACACCGGCGCGGTCGTCGTCCCGCACGACGACCGCAAGGGTGGCTGTGACCGCCAGGTAGTCCCCCCCCGAGGCTTGGTGGTCAATGGTCACCTCGCGCTTGTCCTCAAGGTTGTCCACGTCGTCGTTGACGCCGCTCACCGTTATCGTGCGGGCCCGGTTCCACTGGGAGGGATTGAAGAGAAGCGTCTCCGGGGAAACGGTCGCAATGGCGCTGTCCTGGCTGGTGAGATTGACGGTAACGGGGTCGGCGGGCAATGTCGCAAGCTGCACCGTATAGGTGGCCGTGGCCCCGGCCTCATCGACCGTCAATGACATCTCGGACAGAATCAGTCCCACTTCGTCGTTGTCGAGGAGGGTCAGCACCGTACCGGTGACCGACAAGCCGCCCGAGGTGCCGGTAATCTCGATCGTCTCGTCGGTCTCATCGACCGGGTCGTCTCGGGCCGTGAAAGTCAGTATGGTGGCGCCCGCTTTCGCAAGCGCCGCGACCGTGATCGACTGCGACCCCGCCACCCCGTAATCCGCCGACGTGGCTGTGCCTGCCAGCGCCAACGCCACCCTCGCCTCTGCGCTCATCGTCCCGCTCAAGGTGGCCGTCACCGTGACCGCGGTCGCCGAATCGTCCTCGGCGAAGCTCCGCGGATTCACCGACAGCGTGACCGTCGGCACCGCCTCGTCATCGACCAGGTTCAGCACGGCCCGGGTCACCGACAATCCGGACGCAGTTCCGGAGATGGTAACGGTCTCATCCCCCTCGTAGACTACGTCTTGGATTGGTGTGAAGATCAGCACCGTCGAGCCGGTCCTGGAGTTGGTGATTTGGATCAACTGCGTGCCGGTCACGGTGTAATCGGCCCAGCTGGCCGTGCCTCCCAGAGAAAGAGCAATCGTCGCGGACGCGAGTGTGCCACTTGCGCTCGCCGTGACGGAAACGGCGGTTGCTGAGTCGTCCTCGGCGAAGCTGGCCGGGGCAACCGACAGGGTGACGGTGGGCACCGGCTCATTGTCGGTCAGCGTGAGGGTGGTTCCGGTCACCACGAGCCCCGCAACGGTGCCGCTCACCGTGATCGTCTCGTCTCCTTCGTAGACCAGGTCCTGAACGGGCGTGAGGGTCAGCACCGTCGTGTTGCTCATCGCAAGCGCCGCGACCGTAATCGCCGGCGTTCCGGCTACGGCGTAATCGGCCGACGTGGCAGTGCCTGCAAGGGTCAGCCCAACCGTCGTCTGCGTGCTTATCGCCCCGCTCAAGGTCGCCGTCACCGTAACCGGGGTTGCCGGGTCGTCTTCGGCAAAGTTCGCCGGGTTGACGGACAACGCGACGGTGGGCACCGCCTCGTCGTCGGTCAGCGTGAGGGTGGCCGAGATCACGACCAGGCCTGTGGCCGCGCCGCTCACCTCGATCGTCTCGTCGCCCTCATAGACCACATCCTGGACCGGCGCGAAAGTCAAGGTTGTGGTGTTCGAGCTGACCAGGGCCGCTACTGTGATCGACTGCGACCCCGTCACCCCGTAATCCGCCGACGTGGCTGTGCCTGCCAGCGCCAACGCCACCCTCGCCTCTGCGCTCATCGTCCCGCTCAAGGTGGCCGTCACCGTGACCGCGGTCGCCGAATCGTCCTCGGCGAAGCTCCGCGGATTCACCGACAGCGTGACCGTCGGCACCGCCTCGTCATCGACCAGGTTCAGCACGGCCCGGGTCACCGACAATCCGGACGCAGTTCCGGAGATGGTAACGGTCTCATCCCCCTCGTAGACTACGTCTTGGATTGGTGTGAAGATCAGCACCGTCGAGCCGGTCCTGGAGTTGGTGATTTGGATCAACTGCGTGCCGGTCACGGTGTAATCGGCCCAGCTGGCCGTGCCTCCCAGAGAAAGAGCAATCGTCGCGGACGCGAGTGTGCCACTTGCGGTCGCCGTGACGGTAACGGCGGTTGCTGAGTCGTCCTCGGCAAAGCTGGCCGGGGCAACCGACAGGGTGACCGACGTTGCCGGAGGCGGAGGGGGAGGAGGTCCGCCGCCGGCCACGGTAAAACTGCACCCCCCTCCGTGGCTGTAACCGGCGGGAGCGTGGAAGCCAACAGATATGTTTCGCCCCCGAGCCCCCCCTGTGTCGGTGGCGGTTCCCGTACCCTGGTACTCGCCGGCTGCGATAACAGGGTTCGTGTGAGTTATGCCGTACCCGATGTTGGTAACCGCTACGGTCAGGTCCGAGTCGGGAGTTGCGGTGCTGGGGGAAATGGTTGCAGTGATAGTTACGTCTTGGCCTGCAACAATTATGGTGGGGGAACAGGTGAGAGATATCGAGGGGGTCTGAGCGTTACTGTCTGCTGGGAAGAGAACGGTCACGAGAAACAGCGCCAACAAAAATCGTAACCATAGGAAAGAGGAGAAGAGTGGGGAATATGCCGACATCCGTGCCTCCGATGGGGGCCTTCGGCAGTGGCAATTCCTTTAATCAAAAGGAACCCTTCCGTTTCCATCCAAATTCTTGTGCGAAGAAATTCCGTGAGAGGGAGGTCGGCTTCATCGAAAGTCTGGACACCAGAGAATGAAATCGGAACCCGACAGGCCGTTGCTCGGACCGAAACAGGCCAAGCGCTGATTTCGACGGTTCAGCGGAAACTCAACCGTCCGTTGGTGTTGTTGAGGGAGCTTGGTTGCGAGGGAGGTTTACTTCGATCGGGTTTCGGTCAGCCTTCACTGGAAACCCGCTTTACTACTGCGTCAGGGTGCACCTGTTGCCGGAAGATGTTCCACCATGGAAATCTCAACAATCTGTACAGCTCACCCACAGAGCTTGGCGCCGAGGGAAATGGCTCTAGCCCGCATTTCTGACTGCCAGCGACTGTCCTCTCCAAATGGTCTCCACGTCCCAGCAGTCGGTAGCAGCATCGTAACCCTCTACAAAGAGTGCCTCTTCCGCAAACCGCAAGCCGCGCCGCCGCGTCATTTGCACCACCATGCGCACGCCGTCAACGATGCTACGACAGGTCACGCTCCAGGGAAGCCGACTGCTTGCCTGGGCGGCGCAACTGGCAAGCCTCGCCAAGGCCGTTTGAGCGCTATTGGCATGGATAGTTGTCAACGAGCCACCGTGGCCGGTATTGAGGGCTTGCAGCAGGTCCGCGGCTTCGCCACCGCGAACCTCACCCATGACGATATGATCCGGACGGTGGCGCAACGCATGTCGCACCAGGTTTCGAATGGTCACCGTGTCCTTGAGTCCACGAGCCTCGAATCGGAGGCAGTTGCCGCGTTTAATGTTCAATTCCAGCACATCTTCGATGGTAATAATGCGTTCCGTCTCGGGCAACAATTCGATCAGTGCATTGAGCAGGGTCGTTTTTCCGCTCCCGGTTCCTCCTGAAACAAGGATGTTCTGGCCTTTCCGCAGCGTGTCTGCGGCTGCATTCAGGATCTCTTTCGCCAATACACCTTGGCGCACCAAGTCGTCCGTCGAGAAAGACCGGCCCCCGAAGCGTCTTACCGTGATCGCCACCATCGGACTGGCCGGCGGCATGCAGATTGCCACACGGGAGCCGTCGTCCAGACGGGCATCCACCAGGGGCGAGTGCACAGGATCCAGGCCCAGGGGGCGAGCAATATGGATGGCGGCACGCCCCAAAGCCTTGGAGTCGAGATCCGGCGCTGACAAGGGATCCAGTTTCCCGTTCTTCTCGATCCAGACGTTGTCCGGCCCGTTAATCATGATTTCGCTCACTTGTTGATCTTCAAGCACCCTCTCCAGTCCCGGCAACAAGGGCTTGAGCATCTCGATTCCACTGGCACTCATGGTGGTGCATCCCCAGGTTGATCCGTTGTTATTCCGATACCAGAGCCCGATCCGTCTGCAGGTAGGTGATGACGATACCCATCGGATTGTGAACCATCAAATCAGGAGGGATTCGGGTGATATAGGAAAACTGCAGGGAAAGAGACCACTTATCCCGCCCTACTTCTTTCTCCTGCCGGATGCGCACCATTTCAAAGTCGGCGGTCGCTCCATGGGGCGGCGACCGATTGGCATGGATACGCAACACGATGTTCTCGACTTTGGTCTCCTCCCGAGCCACTCGAGCCGCCACCAGGGCAATTTTCCTGTTTTCGTCCTGGAATGCGGCATTGGCCAAGTCGGTGGTGAGAAAGCGCAGACTGCGGGTCCAGCGTTCTTGTACCGTGGCGGCCCGACGAGAGTAATGGTCGTGGATGAAGCGATTCAAAAAGTACTTGGTGGTGGGATCGAGGGGGTCGGATTTGGCTTCGACGGCCTTGTATTGTAGGGCTTCGGCCCGACCCACCTCGTCCACACGTACCACGATCGGGCGGGGCATCTCCTGAAAACCGAGGCGCACTACTACGACTGCCAACAAGAGGGTAAGTCCGCCAAGCCCCATGGAGAGAAGGCGGAGGTGACGATTGGAGTTGAGGGTTTCACCCCAGATTTCGGCGTATTCACGGTCTGTGTCTTTTGTGGACATCATCGCCTGGAAACAGCTCTCGATATACTCATGGCAGCTTTACCAGCCGTATGGACAGCCAAGGAAACACCGCCGGATCCAGCCAAGCCGGCTCCTGAAATCAGTAGCGAAGCCATCTCTCCCACTTTGCAGGCCGCCAGGATTCCCGCCGCGCAGAGAGGAAGGAGAATCAGCGACCAGTAAACGACCGCGGCAAAGTTGTCCAGGGGCGGCGAATGACTCAACGTGGTGACGTAACCCAATCCCACGCCGCCCCATATGCGGAGGATGGCTCCGGCGATTGCAGCGTAGAGAGAATAGACAAGCACCGTCCGAAACCAACCCCAGAACAGAAAGGCCATTGGCTCGAATACCAGCCAGGGGATGAAGATGGGGCCGAGCAGGATAGAGATGGATACGGCCAGGTGCCCCCAGAGAACCTGGGCATAGGTGATGAAGAACAGGGCCAGCAGGAGCAGGCCGAAAAATACGAACGCTATCGACGGGACTGTCTGTGTGACTGCGGCATATGCCGTAGAGGGTGACAGGTCTTCGAAGTCGATCCGCTGCCAGGCCGCCAGTATAGCGTTGCCCTGCGCGGTAAACAGGGTGTTGAGTTCCGTGTGCATGCCGGAGACGATGTCGGAAACAAACATGTTTTGCAGCCAGATCCCCTGTTCCACCACGATCTGCGGAAAGGTAGAGTTGGTGTGAGGAAGAGCCTGGCTGTAGTAGTGCAGCATGGTTTTGGGAACACTTAGAACGAAGATGAGCTTCACGATCTCCCAGGAATTGAAGGACCCGCTGAAGGCAACCTGCAATCCTGCCCAGGTCACTGCAATGGTGGCTATTGCCAGCCACAGTTCGTCACCCGCCTGGATAATGCCGGGTGAAGCCGCACCCACAACGTCATCCAGCACCCTGTCGAGGAACGCCTTGAAATTCTGCTGCTGTTCCTCGGGGATTATCGCCGGAACATTCGGATCTATCGATTGTGGCGGACGGAGTTGCATGGGACCGGGGGCTTAACCCGCATATCTCACCAGGCCGCTGAGCCTACGGTAGTAACGTATTCGTGTTTAACATCTTGTGGCGCTTTGTATGGAGTCTTCAGCCTACACACGGTGCTGGGCGCGCCCTGGCTTGTCCTTTTCCCCTCAGCGCATCCATGCTCGCTCGACCGTAGTGACCGCTACGCTCTTCGCTCCCGAGCACGCGCTGAGGGGAAAATGCCTGCGCCATGATCACGCCCCCTGGTGAGAAATGCGGGTTAATGTGAATCACCAAAGGCGGACGGAATCCGGTAGACCAAGCCTTCCCGTAGTCCATCGGCGCTCGCGGCAATGTCCGCCTGTTGCTTTTCGAACAGCACCTTCCCTGCCTCTTGACGCCGCTCCCACTGCTTCCATTGCTGCCGCCGCTTGAGTTCATCCTGGTAGTCTCGAGCGGTTCCCCGTGCTGCCTCGAAAGCCATCAGTTGCGCCATGGCGGATAGGAGTTCTCCCTGGGTGGCCAGACCCGTCACCTGAGCTTGAGCCAAGGCGGTGTCCGAGACATTGCTGTTGGAACGGAGTTTCTGGAGAGACTCTCGCGCGCTCGCTGCAGTTTCGATCAATGCCGTCGCCGAGTCGTCAACCAGGTAGGTGGTCACACGTCGATTGTCGGCTTCTTCCCGGTCCTGAAGGTAGTGATCCGATACCCGGGCCGCCACCTGGGGATCCAGATGGCTCAACAGTTCAACGATGTCTGCCTGGTTGGTTTGAATTTGATTCAGGATTTTTCTCCAGCTTTCCCGCAGCGGTTGGCCGGAGGCCAGCCGTTTGGCAGCGCCAACCAACTCTCTGGCTGACCCTGTAAATTCCGTCTGCCACTGCATAGTATCGACTACCAGGTTGGTGGGTCCCGCGACCAACTCCGCGAAAGACTCCTCAAGCGCTCCGATTTGCCCCAAGGCAGCCTCCTTCATGTGGAGGATCTGTTCCCTGGTCTTGGTAAGCTGTTCGGTAAATTGCCTGATTTGAGTGACTTGGTTGGCGATCTGCATTTTCTCGTTCAGCCTTTGTAGAAGCTGGTTCACGATCATCTGGGCTCTTTGGGCGGCCGCAACGGGGTCGATGCCGTAGAGGGGAGCGGCGCAGAGGCTGACGAGCAGCACGAGGGAAACGATTCTCTTCTTCATGGCTGGTCTCTTCCTTTCTTGGGTCTTGATTTAGGCACAAGCACATCGGACGTGAACCAGATTCGCAACCGATGACCGGCCCGGATGGTTATGGTGGGTAGACGATTGAGAAAGCGCTGCAGGATCTGGGTTGCGGCCAAGCCAAACCCCTGGCCCGACCCGGCTCGAGGTCCCTGGATCCCCCCGCCGTAGGGAGTGCTTCCCTGCAGGGTGAGTCCCGACAGCACGCCGACGGCTCCGGCGGCCGCAAACGTCGAAACATAGTGACGGTCGACCTGGTCCTTGAGCGCCGACTCCCCCACTTGGCTGAGTCCCCGGAATTCAAGGGATATCCATCGCCCGTCGGGGAGAAACAATCGGTCGAAGGTCACGGCCAGCCGTTGCTGGTCGCTGTGAGTGACCTCCCGCGCCGTGCCGACCGCCCGCGCTCCCCGCGGCACCAGGACCCGCTGGCGATCTTGAGAGTAAAACGGCACCGATACCATGGCCAGTACCGGTCCGGGGAAGTCTCCTGAAAGTTGCGTCAAAAGGACGCCCTCCAGAAAGGCCCCCTGATAAATCCGCTCCCAACCCGGCGGGTCCGAGGACTGGACCAGTTTGGAAGGGCGTGCCGGGTCCGCGGAGGACTGTTTGGAAACCTCCACGGAAGGACGTGAAGGGGCAGGTCTCTTCAGGGCGCCGGACAGCCCATTCGTATCGGAGCTGGAGGAGTTCAGCGCGGCACTGAGGTTGGCCACGACATCCCGCAGTTCCGATTCCGCAGTAGAGGGCACCCTTGAAGCCTCCTCCGGCTGGAATGCAGCCGAACCAGGCTCCGGCTTGAGGGATATCTCCTCCGTACCCCGATCGGATCGGTAGGTTTGGACCAACGGTCGGGAACGAAGAGACCTGGCTCGCCTCTCGATATCCTCCAGACGCAGACTCTCACGCAGCTTGATCTCGTCCTCGCTCGGTCCCGGATCCGAGTTCACAAGCACCCCCCCAGCTTCCCGGACAACCGGGACCATTGCGGACTGATTCAGTTCATCGGAGGGTGCTGACGCCGGCGTTGGCCAAGGCAGTCTGTCCAAGGCCCGGGCGGCAAGCCGCTGCTCCTGCCGTTCGGTTTCTCTGTCGATGAGAGCACTGAGGTGTCGTTGAACGCCCTGATTTGCGGGTTGTGGGATCGCATCGGAACTTGCAGCGGGAGCCCTGTTCGTCTTGGTGAAGGAATGGGTGAGCATCAGCGCCCCGCAAAGCACGGCGATGGCTCCAACGCCGATGCGGGTCATCAGGTTGCCGGGGAGTGCTCCGGCCGGTTTGGAGTGCATTTGTTTCCAATGAATCATGGGGCTAGGGTTGTAGTCCTGCATCCACAAACCGCCACTTGGCCTTATTGTTCCCAATGGCAAGCCAGCCGTCGCCCAAGACATGCCGTACCACATAGAGTCCATCCTGGCTGAGGTCATAGGACACCAGGTTGGGCGATCCATCCTTCAACTCGTAGAGCGCCGGGGATTCCTGCGCCTGACAGCGCAGATAGGTAAACTGACCGTCGTGCCAAAGGGCTTCGACCAGAAACGGTCGCTCAAATGCCCTTTTTTCGAGACGGTACGGCCACTTCAAGCGAGCCGGATAGCTGGAGCGAAACTGATCGATGGTCTTGGCGGCCTCCTGCTTTGCCTCGTTGACCCGGGCCTCCGCATCGCTCTTGGCGGCCAGCGCGGCCTCGTTTGCTTGCCGTGCCGCGTATTGGTATCCCTCCACCATGCTTCGCGAGACGAATGCCGGCTTGTGCGGCGACTCGGCGGCATGGCCGTACCCACCTCCGGTCCGTTCGATTCGAACCACGAGGTGAGGGGACTCGGCGCCTTCACTCGCCAGAAAGGTGTAGATCCGACCGCTGGCGCATACCAGCGTCACGTTGGTGCGCACACCCGTGGCGATGGGTTTGAGGTATGCCAGGTTGGCTGCCCCGCTAAGGTGCCAGTAGTCGGAGTCGCCAACCACGAAGTCCAGGATATTTTCAGTCTTCGGGAGAACCAGCACAGTCGTATGTCGAACCTTGGCCCGGATCTCGATAATCTGATCCTGCCTCTCATTGACTCGAAGCACGCCACTTCCGGTCGCGACTCCTGACAGCACAGTCCAGCAGACCACCAGGAACGCGATGGTGGGAAACGGAATTCCCGTGGGTAGTGCTGCGTTCATCCCGCCACTCCCTTGGACAACCGTTCAATGCCCTGTTTCAACCCGTATCGCTGGATGAAATCGCTCCGCCTTTCCGCATCAGGCGGCGAGGAGGTATATAGCCAGTAGCTCTTTGGATCCACGTTCAGCCGCAGTACTCCGGTCAAACTCGGACGCCGCAGGTAGAGCTCCCGCTTGGGAACCAATTCTCTGACAAGTTCAAATTCCCCTTCATTGAGCTGAAACATCCGGCCGGCCTGAGTCGGCAAATCCGGGTTGGCCAGAAATATCTTGGTCGGCATCGACTCCAGGAGCGGTTCGGCACCAGCGGTTCCGGTGATATCCGCTGCTGACTGGGTGGCCATGACCAGGGCAGCGTTGCGTTTGCGCCAGGTCTTCGCAGATTCGGCCAGGTAAGCCACGACGGCAGGATCGCGCAGATAGCGCCAAGCCTCGTCCACTACCATGAGCTTCACCCGGGCGATGTCGGCAGGGTCTTCCAACTGCAGGCGCAGGCGTTCGAGCAGGTAAAACAGGGCTGCTTCGCAGAGGTCCTCATGTTCAGCCGCTCCAGCCAGATCGATAACCTGCCAGTCTTTCAGATCGAGATCCGCCCCAGCGGCGGAGTGGTCGAAATAGCTTGCCCAGGCTCCATCGCCATGCCAGCGCGACATTGCCGGCCACATCTTGCTGGGAAGGGCTCGCACCAGGGCGCTCAATGTGCGCCGATCGGGAGAGAAGAGATAGAGGTCTTGAACGCGGCTGCGAATTTCATTGGTGTCGTCGCCTTCCACCGTCCACCCGCCCAGTCGCAACAGGCGAACCACCCAACCGGTGAGGAATTGAAAGGATCGCTCGGTGCGAGGTAGGGAGAACGGCCTTAATTGAAAGGCAGGATTGAGTGCTCCGGAGGGAGCCATCTCCAGGTAGCTTCCCCCCAGAAAGGCCGTGAGCCAACGGTAGGATCCACCCAGGTCGAGTATCAGAACCCTGGGTTGGTACTGAAGGGCTGAGACAAGCAGGAAATTCAGCAGGAACGACTTGCCGCTTCCGGTCGCCCCGAGCACCAGCGTGTGTCCCACGTCGCCGTCAAAGAGGTCGTAGTGAAAGGGGGTTTGCCAGCGGGTTTCCAGGACCGCCAATGCGGGACGCCGCAAGTGCCTGCTGGTCGAGTATCCGACCGGAGGACCGAAGATGGGAGCCAGGCAGGCGGCCAGGCCGGCGGAACCGAACAGGGTGCGAACCTGACGCTTCCTGGGCTGGGCCGGCCAGCGGCAGAACCAGGCGGGCAACTGTCCGTATCCCTCCCGGATGACTTTGGCGTCGTGAGAGGAAAAGATACGTCGCACATCGCCGTCCAGGCGTTCGATCTCTCCCAGTTCTCCGTGCAATGCAATACAGAGCGCCATTTCACCATAAGCAATCCCGTCGGCTTCGAGTTCCACCAGCGCTTCCCCGAGCCGCTCGGACTCGACCTCGGCAGCCGAGTCCACCATTGCCGTATCCGTTCCTTCCTTCTCCTGCATGTGAGCTGCAAGGGAGTAGCGCTTGGCGAAATAGTGTCGGCGAGCCGATCGAATTCTCTTCCGAGCCTGGTCCAGCTCCAGAGGCCTCCATTCCAGGGAAACCGTCAGAGTGGCATCCAGGCAATAGAGATCGTTGAGCAGATTCGCAGAGGCTTGGCCAGGTGGGGACAGAAGGGAGTAGAGAATGACCGGCTCGCCATCCAGGCGAAGATGGCGGCGTTCCGCCTCCAGCTCGGAAAGGGCCAGGCGCCAGTTGAGCCCGCTTCCGGTGGCTCCATCCCAGGAAGTGCCGGGACGGTTGATCAACTCGCTCAACAGGCACGATCCAGACTTGGGAGTCAGCAATTCAATGGGAGTGAGATCCTCCACCAGGGCCCGATGGGCTTGCACAAGCTGGCGAAAACCATCCGCTGCGGTTTGAATGGCTGCATAAAGGTACGCCGTTTCGGGAATTCCGCCCTGTCGAGCCAGCCAACTGCGTGCGAAGGACGTCCAGCCGGACTCCCGATTGACCGCAGACCTCAACTGTGGGTCATGGCACCACACCAGAAAGGTCTGCATCTCCCGAATCCGACCTGCCAGGAACAGGCGCCTTTGATGCTGGGAAAGCTTGCTGACGTCGCCACCATGCTGCGGGATCTCATTCCACCGACTGGGCCGGCGAAGGAGATAGAAGTAAAGCCGCGTGCGAGGACCGATGTCGGACAGCAACCGCTGCCAGCGATCCAGCACTCGATCCAAGTGTTCGGGCCGCCGTCCATCGATCCCCATAGGCGCCAACCGGCCGGCGGCCAGGAGTTCGCCCGCTCGAGTGAGACAGGTTGTTCCGTCCGGCAGCCACCCCCAATAGGGGATCTCTTCGGCAAGGGCTCCCGATCTACCGTAGTCCCGGGCTTCAGAATTCATGTTCATGTGACCTCACCTACCGGAGATCCAGGTACCAGGGCGTTTCCGCCCATTTGCCGGGGTCGTACCGCACTTTGGATCGGGCGGCTTCCCGCAACAGGCTCAGCATATTGGGATCCTGCTTCCAAGCCAGCCGGCCGGTAGCAAGCAGCAATGCCAGAACAAGTATTGCTGCCAGAAGTGAGTCACCGGCATTCCAAAGCGACACTGCCAGTGTCGCGCTCAAGAGAAACCAGCGCCGTTCCACGCCCAGAATCATCAGCGGTCGGCTGAGGACGGGATAGCCGTTCCATCGGCGTTTTCCTGTCATTTCGCGGTCACACCCCAAATAGCCACTTCATGAAATTGGCAGCCCCCAGAGCCATGCCCAGCCCGAAAATGGTGCCGGCCATGGCTCGCTTGGATCCACCTTCACCGTAAGCAAACATCAAACCTCCGACCACAATGGCGATGAGTGACAGCCCTTTCGCCAATGGGCCTGTAAACGTTTTCGACAATTCGTCGACGGCCATGACCCAAGGGCTTGTTCCGGTCCCTTGAGCCAGCAGGGCACTCTCTTGAAGCAGCAGAAGCAAAGTTGGAATACCCCTGCGAAAAGGGGCAAACTTGGACGCAATTCGGCACACACCGGAGACAGTCGGCATAACATCCTCCGCCGTTCTCTTTCGGCAAGATTTAGTTTGGAAACTGTAGAATGTTGCTCGGAGGGAGTGGGTAAAACTTACAATGACTCCCTGCGGGATTGCAACAATAATTTTCGGGCCGGCTATTCTGCTTCGAGAGGAACGAAGAGCACCGTGAGACTGTGCCGGTGACCACCGGAGGAACGCCATGAAGATCGTTGCCAGGGGGACGCTGAACCGGGGGGAGGTAGGAACCGACCGGGCCGTCGGGACCTTTCCCAAGCTGCTGGGACTGAAGGACGGAAGAGTGCTGGCCACCTACAAGGTGGGCCCCAACAAGGACTCGGACCGGGCCACCTCCGAGATCCGCTGGTCGGAAGACCTGGGGCAGAGCTGGACGGAACCGACGACCCTGGAGTCCCCCAGAATCGGGGGGAAGAGAGGGATACTGTGGAGCACCTATCCCACCCAGCTCTCGTCCGGGCGCCTGGTGCTGATTTCCATGTGGGTGGACCGAGAATCCTTCCCCGGCTCCAAGATCTTTCATGCCGAAACCGAGGGCTGCCTGCCCATGACCGTGCTCTGGTCGGAGTCGGACGACGGCGGCCGGAGCTGGAGCCCCTGGCGGGTCATTCCCACTCCGGAGGAGCTGGGGCCGCCCAGCGTGACCAGCCCCCTGATGGAGCTGGCCGGCGGCAGGCTGGCATTGAGCGTGGAGACCAACAAGCCCTACCTGGACGCCTCCAGGTGGTACCAGCGGGTGGTCTATCTCTATTCGGAGGACGGGGGGAGATCCTGGAGCGCCCCCCACACGGTGAGCCAGGACCCGACCGGCAGGATGTTCAACTGGGACCAGCGGGCGGGAGTGGCCCCCGACGGGCGCATCGTCACCTTCACCTGGTATTTCGACAGCCAGACGGGAACCTACCTGAACATCCGGCGCCGCATCAGCCGGGACGAGGGCCGGAGCTGGTCCGAACCCGAGGACCTGGGCTTTACGGACCAGGCGGCCAGGCCCGCCATTCTGCCCGACGGCAGAACGGTGCTGGCCTGGGTGGACCGGTTCGGCACCCAATCCATCCGGGCACGGCTGGCGCCCTCCATTGACGGGGCCTTCTCGCCCGAGACCGAGGTGGTGATCTACGACCACGCCGCCGCCATGAGGAACCGCCCCTCTTCCGGAGAGAACATGGCCGACACCTTGGCGGTCATGAGCGACTGGAGCTACGGACTGCCCTTCGCCACGGTCTTGCCCAACGGGGAGGTGCTGATCGTCTACTATGCGGGGCTGGCTGAACGGATGGACGTGGAGTGGGCGCGCCTGTCCTGTTGAGGACCCTCAATAGCGCCGGTGGCGGGACGGAACCAACCTCTTCGGTCCCCAGCGGGTCAGGAAGCGCTTGAACCTGCGGGCGTGGTAGGACTTCCCCTTTTCCAGCCTGGCGGTGTCCTGCGAGTGCAGCAGCTTGCCCCGGCCGTCAAGCACGAAGAAGTGGGGATAGCCGGCCACCTCGGGGTAGCGCGAGAGCACCTCTTCGTTCTCGTTCTCCGGACTGTAGTTCACCTTGACCACCACGAAGTTCCGCTCCAGCAGCGCGTTCAGCTTCTTTTTCTCCTTCAGGTAGTCGTCCAGCCGGTGGCACCAGACGCACCACTCCCCACCGACCTCGACCAGCACGTGCCGTTTCGAGCGCCCGGCCTCGGCCACGGCGGCCTCGATGTCGGCGGCGGCATCGCGTTCGGGGTCGTACTGCAGGACCGGCTGGTAAGCGGGAGCGGCCTGTTCGGTGGCGAAGGCGGGCAGGAGAAGCGCGAGCATGGCCGGAAGTACGAAGAGTGCCGAGCGCATCGGCCTGGTAATCACGAAAAACCTCCTGGGCTTCCCCCACACCCTGGCGGGCGGATCATGCCAGAGTGAAACAACGGACCCATAGGACTCCATGAACAGGACGAGAGGCCGGTGCGCAGCAAGGGGAGCGCACCGGTCGGAATCTTGAAAGGCCAGCCGGATGGCCCCCGTCACTCTTGCTCCTCGAGGGGGTAGGCGCCGGCTTGCCGGGCCGCGGCCCTGCCCATGCGGCAGAGCCGTCACGCTTGGTGGCCCTTCGTCGTCCTTCGTATCTCTTCTTGGATTGCCCTTTTCTCG